>JBDSOU010000280.1:0-24903 GCA_039914625.1 Bacteroidia bacterium
CATATTTTCAGGGGCGGGTTGTTTGATCTCTTTTCACTGATGTTTTTAAAAATGTCAGGATTGAAAATTCTTTTAATTGTTCATGACATTGAAACAATTGATACTGCATCTTTCAAAAGTATTAAACGAATTGTGCTGAGCAATTTTCATGATGCTGTGGTTGTTCATAATCACTTCTCTTTGGAAAAAATAAAAGAATTTACGGGTACGGCTGTCCTTAGAAATGCGCATGTTATTCCACACGGAAATTATTCGCACATTCAAAAAAAATCCTGCACACGTGAGGAGGCATTAAATTATTTCCGGCTTGACCCTTCGCAACGTTACCTGTTATTTTTCGGGCAAATAAAAGAAACCAAAGGGCTTGATATTTTGCTCGGGGCGCTTCATTTATCAAAAAGCAATTTCAAACTGATCATTGCCGGAAAGTTACGGATAAAAAATTTTGATGTGTATCAAAAAATAATTGACCGTTATCTGTTGCAGGATCGTGTTATAAAAACGCTCAGGTTTATTACCGATGAAGAAGCAACTAAATTATTTTCATTGAGCGATGCTGTGGTGCTCCCTTACCGGAACATTTATCAAAGCGGGGTGCTGCTTCTTGCAATGGGCTTTGGCAAAACGGTAATTGCTTCCGATCTTGAACCATTCAAAGAAATAATTGAGGATGGAATAAACGGATTGCTGTTTGAAAATAATAATCCGGAATCGCTTGCTGAAATTATTGATGACGTATTTTCAGAAAAATTTAACATTAACTTAATAGAGACTAATGCAAAGCAATTTGCTGAAAAGAATTTTTCATGGGATAACATTGCAGAAACATTTGAGAGTATTTTACGTTCAAGATGAGAATTTTAAAAGACGGGTAATCGAATTTCTCAAAGCCTGCAAAATAATATTTCTTCAATTTGTAAAAAAAAACCTTGACAAGCATACATTACATAAGTATATTTGCAGCCCCTTATTAAAGCCGATTAAATAACCAATTTATGAAAATATTTATTTCAGGAGTAGCAGGATTTTTAGGAAGCCATCTTGCTGACAGGATGATTGCTTTAGGTCACGAAGTAATAGGCACCGATAATATGATCGGTGGATACGAAGATAATGTGAATCCCAAGGTAATCATGAATACCTACGATTGCAAGTACCGCAATTCGATGGCAAAAATCACCAAAGGATGCGATGTGATTTATCACTGCGCGTCCACTCCTTATGAAGGGCTTTCGGTTTTTTCGCCCCACCTGATTACAGAAAACACTTACCAGATTACCATGTCACTGCTGAGTGCAGCCATTGAAAACAGGGTAAAGCGTTTTGTGTTTTGTTCCAGCATGGCTCGTTATGGTGCGCAGCCAAAACTTCCTTTTACCGAAGATGTTGTATGCAACCCTGTTGATCCTTATGGTATCGCCAAGTATGCTTCTGAAATTACAATTTCCAACCTGAGCAAAGTCCACGATTTTGAATATGTGATTGCAGTACCACACAATATTATTGGCCCACGCCAGAAGTATGATGATCCGTTCCGCAATGTGGCTGCCATAATGATCAACATGATGCTGCAAGGAAGGCAACCAATTATTTACGGAGACGGAGAACAAAAACGTTGTTTCAGTTTCATTCAGGATGACATTGACTGCCTGGAAAAACTGGCATTCAGCAAAAATGTAGTTGGTGAAACTATCAATATTGGTCCTGACGAAGAATTTGTAACCATCAACCAACTCGCAAAAATTATTGCAAAACTGATCAATTTTGATTTGAATCCAATGTATCTTCCTGACCGCCCGATGGAAGTTAAACTTGCAGGCTGCTCGGCTGATAAGGCAAGAAAGCTGCTGGACTATGGCACAAAATATACGCTTGAACAGGGACTTAGTGAGATGATTGAATACATTCGTTCGCGCGGCACAAAAGCTTTCCGTTATCATCTCGATATTGAAATCCGCAACGATAAGACACCCCGTAGCTGGACGGAACAGTTGTTCTAAAAAATATTTTTTGTGAAAATAGCTTTTGTCAGCACACGCGGCATTCCTAATAATTATGGTGGTCTTGAAGAATTTGCCGAACACGTTTCGGTAGGTCTTGTAAAGAAAGGCCATGATGTTATTGTTTACAATCCCAATAGCCATCCTTATAAAAAAGACACATTTTTTGGAGTACGGATTAAAAAAAAATTCAGCCCTGAAAAAAAAATCGGTACGGCTGCTAATTTTATTTACGATTATCTTTCTTTAAGAGATGCCATAAACGAAAAATGCGATGCCGTGCTAATTTGCGGCTATACCACAGCATCGGTTTCATTTTACATCAGCCCTTTTAAAAAATCAAAAATCATCACAAACATTGACGGGTTGGAATGGAAACGTTCCAAATGGAGCCCTTTTATTCAACGGCTGACACGATGGTTTGAAAAAATTGCTGTTAAAAAATCTCATGCGCTTGTAGCTGATAATATAGGAATTGAAAAATATCTTGATGAAAATTTCCATAAACCATCTTACTTCATTCCATATGCGGCAAATATTATAAGCGCCAACGAATCAGTTTTGGAAAAATATAATCTTAAAAAATCTGCCTATCATGTGATGATCGGCCGGCTGGAGCCGGAGAATAACATCGAAATGATATTGGACGGAGTGGTGCAATCGTTATCTGAAATACCGTGCATTGTTTTTGCAAATTTTAAAACGAAATACGGGCAGCATTTGGTTAATAAATACAGAACTTGCAGCAAAATTATTTTCAGCGGATGGGCAAGCGGGCAGGAGACATTATGCCAGTTGAGGCATTTTGCCAGGATTTATTTTCATGGCCATTCGGTGGGTGGCACCAACCCTTCTTTGCTGGAAGCAATGGCTGCAGGAACGTATATTGCCGCACATGATAATGTCTTTAATAAAAATGTGCTTGGTGCCGATGCGCTTTATTTTGGATCGGCTGATGATGTAAAGAACCTCATTGACGGTTTTGAAAATCATGCACCGCAACGTCCGGTTTTTGAAGCAAACAACCTTGAGAAAATAAAAACGTTTTACAACTGGGATAACATAACTGACATGTATGAGAAAATGTTTTTTGAAGTAGTGAACAAAAAGTAATAAAAAACTCAGGGGCTGCTATGCAGCGTTTTCTTCGCCCCTCATCATGTTATAAACAGTAAGTAAAATTATTTTCAGATCGAGCAGCAGCGACCAGTTTTCAATATACCACACATCGTACTCCACCCGTTTTTCCATTTTCTGTGAATTCTCGGTTGCTCCCCTGTAACCATGAACCTGCGCCCACCCGGTAATACCCGGCTTAATCAGGTGGCGCACCATAAATTTATCAAACATTTTTGAATATTGCTCCGTATGCCTGAGCATGTGAGGCCGGGGACCCACAACTGACATCTGCCCGATAAATACATTAAAAAACTGAGGGAGTTCATCTAAATTAGTTTTGCGTAAAATTTTCCCGATCCCAGTTATGCGCACATCATTTTTTGTCGCCTGCAATTCATCCGCTTCATTGTTTACACGCATGGTGCGGAATTTCCAGCATGTAAATTCAATATTACTTTTTCCCGATCTTTTTTGCTGAAAAAATATCGGGCCTTTTGAACTTACTTTTATTGCCAGTGCAATCAGCGGAAACAGCCATGGAAATATGAGCAGGATTACCGACAGCGAAAAAAGGATATCAAAAGATTTTTTTACTATCCTGTTTACAAAACTTTGCAACGGTTCCCTGCGCAGGCTGATTACCGGAACCATTTCATAAAAATCAATTTTTACTTTACGGTTCATCAGTCCCCTGAAATCAGGAATCATTTTAAAACGAATAAGGTTCTGATCACAAAATTGAATCAGCTCGCTGACCTGCTCATTTTTCATTCCCGATAAGGAGCAATAAATTTCATCCGTACCGTTTTTTTGTGCATATACTTTTGCTTCTTCAACCGTTCCCAGCACTGCGCCATTCAATGAAGGATTGGGGCCATCCTGGAAAATCCCCTGCAAACGGTAACCGAATTCGGGGTAGGTCATGAAAAAGCTTCTCATGTCGTTGGTTAATTGGCCGCCTCCCACAATAATAACTCTCCGGTAATTCATTCCGCGCTTCCTGAAAAAACTAATCATTATCAGCATGGCTGAACGCCACGCGATAAGCAGGATTACAAAAACAAAGTACTTTGAAGAAAAGTCATGGATAAGTAATATATAAGACGAAAATAAATAGTTGAATGAAATTAATAACAGGCAATGCACCACTACAGTTCTCAACAGGTTGCTCAGCACTTGTTCGTAGCGGATTACCCGGTCTATTTCATTAATCTTAAAAATGAACACTGTAATGGCCCAAAAAAAATTTATGTACAGGAACTGAACTAAAAAAACATTGTCAACTTTAAAATGAAAATTGTTATTTATAAAGCTGATGGCAGCAAAAGAAAAGTTAAGGATAATAATATCCCCTATAGTGTAAATAGTATTTAAATATCTTGAATATCCGATAGCCATCAGAGCATTTTTTTGGTTCTACGGAAAAAACTGAAAGAGGTTATAATTTAAGAATTCAAATTTAGTTTGAAAAAATGAATATTCGGAAAAACTATTTTAAAAATCATGCTTTATGATTGAACCCGGAGTCTGCACAGTCAATGACATTAAGTTCAGAATTTTTTGCCATAAAGGGTTAAAGGGTTAAAGAAACATAAGGAAAAACTTCGTGAAACTTTTTGTTCTGGTGATTTCGTGGCATTCATTTTCTCATAAAATTATTTTATCCGTCATACCTTTACGAACTAATGTGATAGTTTCCCGGGAATAGTGAATTCTTTTCCGAAGCATCAGGTATCACCACAGCCAATGGCTTCAACAGTTGAAAAAATATTTTGTTTAGATTAATTCCGACAGTATTCAGAGGGATTATTTCTGTCGGTTGAACGATGAAATTTGGAATTTTAATTATTTTTTTATATTGTTCATAACTATTTTTTTCAGAATAAATACTCCATTTTTAATGTAGTTATTTTTGAATCATCAGTTGATTCTGCTATGAAAAAAACAATTCCATTCATTCTTTTAATAACGATTGCAAGAGCTCATTGCTGTTTTTCGCAGGAATATTACCTGCCCTTGAACCGAGAGTACAACCTGCGCTATGAACCCTCACTGTATAGTCTGCAGTCTGATATGCACACCGCCATGCGCCCGTTTATCAGCACAGAAGTTTTAAATAACGCACCGCTGGATTCGCTCGATTCGGCCCGTGTAAAAGACACTAAATTTAACAATACCTGGACTGGAAGAAAATTGAGGAAAGAGCATTTGCTGGAAGTAAAAGGCGAAGATTACAACATTTACCTTGACCCCGTTTTTGAATTCCGCGGAAGCCTCAGCAATTCGGAAACTGATAACTTTACCCACATCAACACACGCGGACTCTGGATAAGCGGCACCATCGGTGAACGTTTTTCCTATTCAACCAGCTTTTATGAGTCACAATCCACCTTTCCCGATTATATTGATTCCATTATTGGTAAAACCCAAGTGGTACCCGGAGGCGCCCGCATAAAAGACCTTAACGGAAGCTTTGATTACGGTATCGCTTCGGGAACCATTTCCTATTCGTTGAAAAAACATTTTAATTTTCAATTAGGGCATGATAAAATTTTTTACGGAGATGGTTACCGTTCGCTTTTGTTTTCAGACAATGCTTTTAATTTTCCATTCTTTAAAATAACTACAACTTTCTGGAAAATAAAATACATGGTTTTATACAGCGTATTCCAGGATTTGAATGTCCGCAGTTCGCCTGATGATGGAATTTATACTAAGAAATACGGCACCTTTCATTTTTTTGACATAAACATAGGTAAAAGAGCAAGCATTGGCTTAATGGATGCAGTAATATGGAATTCTGATTCCGTAACCGGAAGAGAATTTGATTTCAATTATCTTAATCCTATTATTTTTCTACGCCCTGTTGAATTTTCCTTAGGGTCTCCTGACAATGCTCTCATTGGCATTAACGCCAAATTCAAGATCAATAACAACAATGTGATATACACCCAGGTAATGCTTGATGAATTTAAAATAAGCGAAGTGCGCGCAGGCAACGGATGGTGGGCAAACAAGCAGGCCGTGCAGTTCGGGTTCAAATCATTTAATGTTTTAGGGATAAAAAATCTGCACATCCTCACTGAGTTCAACTTTGTGCGTCCTTATACATACCAGCACAAAAGCTCGCTCACCACTTACGGACATTATAATGAATCAATCACCCATCCGCTTGGAGCAAATTTTTATGAATCCGTTTCAAAACTGAATTACAAATTCAAAAACTTTTTTACCGAAGCCGAAATTATGTATGCCGTCATCGGCTATGATATTAAGGATACTTCCGGTGGATACATTAATTACGGTCAGAATATTTTTTCAAGTTATTTAACCCACCCTGATGAATACGGAAACTATACAGGACAGGGGCTGAAAACCAAACAACTCTATACTGATTTTAAAATCGGGTATTTAGTGAATCCAAAAACAAATTTGGTCATCGAATGCGGTGCAACCAACCGCGTTGCTAAAAACGAAAACGGAAGTCATAGGACAACTTTCCTTTATTTTGGAATAAAAACCAGTCTGATTAACAGGTATCACGATTTTTGAATAGAACTTTTTTAAGCACTTTTGAAATCAGGGCATGAAACTTGCGATTAAACTTAACGTTTCCGAAATTTTACAATAACATTTATCAATTCCCTTTGCGCAACTTTAACGCTCAAAAAGCGTAAGGTGATTAAAAAAAGGACTTCTATGAATTTGCCTGAAACATATTCGCAGTTCAAAAAGCTCTGTTCACCAAGTAAATTCAATAGTTTACAAAATATATTATGCACCTATTATTTATAATTTTACATTTGGCCTCCCTCCATGATTAGCATTGCATTAAGCTGTATAACCGCCTTCATCATTACCTTTATGGCAATTCCTTCCATCATAAAGGTTTCTGTAATAAAAAATCTTTTTGATGAACCCTGCGAGAGGAAAGCGCATAAATCCAGCATACCGACCCTTGGCGGGTTGGCAATTTTTGCAGGAGTAGTTTTTTCCTATTCCTTTTGGTCATCGGGTTTAGAAAACCAGCATTCTCAGGAAATAATAGCTGCCATCATTGTTGTTTTTTTTATAGGGCTGAAGGATGATATTGTTGAACTGACAGCGAATAAAAAACTTATCGGACAGATCGTTGCTGCATTTATTCTTGTAATGTTTGCCAAAATAAGAATCACCACTCTTTGCGGTATATTTGGTATTTATGATAATATTCCTTATTGGTTCAGTTTGTTATTCTCCATGTTTACCATTCTTGTTATCATTAATGCTTTCAACCTGATTGATGGCATTGACGGGCTTGCAGGGGGCATTGGTGCCATAGCAAGTTTTACTTTCGGCTTGTGGTTTTATAATTATGGCCAGATAGGGTTATGTATTTTATCATTTACTTTATTTAGTTCGCTTCTTGCCTTTTTAGTTTATAATTTTTCACCTGCAAATATTTTTATGGGTGATACCGGATCGTTAATCGTTGGTCTGATTCTTTCCGTTTTAACCATACAATTTATTCAGCTCAGCTTTATTTCTCCTCCCGATGCTTTTCCTTTCAGGTCGGGTCCGGCAATGGCAATTGCAATTCTGATTATTCCCTTGTTTGATACGCTGCGCATTTTTATTGTACGGATTCTCAATAAAAGATCTCCTTTCAAAGCGGATCGTAATCATATGCATCATGTGCTGCTTGATATGGGATTGACACACCGCGAAGTTTCACTCACTCTGTTTTTGGTGAATATCGGCTTTATTCTGCTGGCGCTTGCTTTCAGAGATTTAGGGAATTTAACTGTTTTAATTATTATTTCCATGCTTGCTATTTCACTAAGCATTATTCCTTTTGCCATCCGGTATTTTGCAAAGGCAAAATCTTTTCAGCTGAAGGCTTTTAAGTAAATATTTTAAAGCAGAAAACCCAGTTTGCTTTTCGTACAATTTTTTTGAAATCTGAATGTAAGATTTTCAAAAAAATCCCGTTTTTTTTTAAATCCTGATCGTAAATTAAATTGAATTCTTAACGGAATATCAATGTCTTAAAACGCATCAAGAGCCCTGCCATGTTTGTTTTCAAAAATATTATTCTTATTTTAGCAGACTTATTCCCCATTTAGAGGATCCAGTTTCTTTAATTTTTAACAGGATTAAAACAACAAACAATGCACAAAGGAAGACTTATTGTATTTACCTCTATTGTAATGTTAAGCTTTCCATTCGTTACTGTTGCTCAGCTGAACACTCAGAGTTCGGAAACGACTGAAACTCTTCAATGCAACGATCCCATTGTTGAAATGCTTGACAGCCTTGTTACAATAAATAATGTAATCCGTTTCAATAATTCTATAAGTGCTTCAGCCTCCAGCAGTTCCGGTGATATTTCTACCGGAATACCCTTTTTTGATGATGACATATACAGGGACAGGATTTCAAAAATAAGCACTCCCATTCCTCTTGTTTTTAATGAACAGGTAAAAAACTACATTAATCTTTATGCCTTTAAAAGACGTGAATTGACAAGCAGGGTACTGGGCTTATCGCAACTTTATTTTCCTTTGTTTGAAGAAATTCTTGATAAGGAAGGATTACCCTTAGAATTCAAATATTTATCAGTGGTGGAATCTGCTTTAAATCCTGTTGCAAAATCACGTGTCGGGGCAACGGGCATCTGGCAATTTATGTTTAATACGGGAAAACTGTATGATCTGAAGGCGAATTCATACACTGATGAAAGACGTGATCCTGTTAAAGCAACCTATGCAGCATGCAAGTATTTCAGGGATATGTATGATATTTACCACGACTGGCTGCTGGTTATTGCTGCTTATAATTGCGGAGCTGGTAATGTGAACAGGGCTATTGTCCGTTCGGGTGGAAAAACAAATTTCTGGGAGATCAGCCGTTTTTTGCCAAAAGAAACACGTGGCTATGTCCCGGCATTTATTGCTGTTTGCTATGTGATGAATTATTCGTCTGAACATAATATTCTCCCGGTTGCTCCGGCATATTCTTATTTTGAAGTGGACACTATAATGATTCACCAGCGGACAACTTTGAGTAAAATCGCCAGGAATGTTGACCTTCCGCTGGATGTAGTTTATTTTTTGAATCCCATTTATAAAAAGGGAATTATCCCTGAAACTTCTGAACCGCAACTGGTTCGTTTGCCTGCAAACAAAATCTCTGCATTTCTTTTAAACGGAAATGATATCTACACTTCTGATCCTTCGGAACCCGCTCCCATACTTGCAAGACTTCCGGTAAGTAAAAAGAATATGGAAGACGATTTTGATTATAATTATACATATAAACAGGTTAAGAAGACGCTTATTGTCAGACGAGGAGAAACCTTATCCGAATTAGCGGGTCAATACAATTGCTCTTCATCCGATATTAAGAAATTAAATAAGCTAAAATCTTCAAAGCTCCATACCGGTCAGAAATTAAAAATAATGGCCTGGATTAAAGTTAAAAATCCTGTTTCACCGACTGAGAATATTATAACTGCAAATAAGGCGGAAGCATCTGCGGCAGATACTGTTAAGGACTCTTCGTCAGCTTCAACATTAATTGAACCAATAAAAAACGAAGTATCAGCTGAAATTTCTTCAACTGCTGACGATCAGTCTCAACAGAAAAATCAAGCTACCGGACCGAAATATATTTTTCATTTGGTTCAAAAGGGCGATACCCTTTGGAGTATAGCAAAACGCTATGAAGGCGCCACCGTTGACCAGATTATGGAATTGAATAAAATTTCAGATAATAAAAGCCTCCGGACAGGAACAAAACTAAAGGTGTTGATTGCAGGTTGATTTTTGATCTTTTTTTGACTTATCTCTTTTATTTTAATTACAGGGGCAAGGTGATTATAAATTCCGTTCCTACTCCTTCTTTGCTTTCTATTTTAATTTCACCCCCATGTCTTTTTGTAATAATGTCGTAGCTGAGGCTTAAGCCAAGGCCTGTTCCCACACCAGTAGGCTTAGTTGTGAAAAAAGGCTGAAAAATACGTTCCCTGTTTTCTTTAGGAATACCTGAGCCATTATCAGCAATTTTAAAGAAAACCTGTTGATCGTTTAGCTTGGTACTCAATGAGAGTAAAGGCTGATAGATGGGTTCATTTTTCTTTTTTTCATTCATTGCATAAAAAGAATTATTGATGAGATTGAGCATTACCCTGCTGAGGTCCTGTGGCACCAGGTTCACAAATGGGATCCGTGAATCGAAGTTTGTTTTTACTTCGCATTTGAATGCATTGTCATTTGCGCGGATGCCGGTATAAGCAAGATTGAATGAATCTTCAATCAGCTTATTCAGGTCAGTGGGTTGCTTTTCGGATAAACCGGTGCGGCTGTGCATGAGCATTCCTTTTACTATGCGCTCTGCCCGCTCACCATGGTGGGCAATTTTATTCAGATTGGTTTTAAGATCTTCTGTTATAGCAACTTTATCTTCTGTAGCAGCATGTTTCAGTTCTTCAAGCAGCTCCACCGAAACTTTAGAAAAGTTATTAACGAAGTTGAGCGGGTTTTGAATCTCGTGAGCAATACCGGCAGTGAGCTGCCCGAGCGAAGCCATTTTTTCAGAATGTATAAGCTGATCCTGCATGGACTTAAGATTATTCATGGTTGATACCAGTTCTTCATTTTTTTCTTTCAGTTCAGAAGTCCGTTGTTCTACTTTTTGTTCGAGCACTATGTTTTGTTTAGTAAGAGTACGTGTTCTGAAACGTATATACAATACAATAGATGTGGCAACTATTATTCCTGCTATAATAGAGAACCACCATGTTTTCCAGAACGGGGGTGTGATAGTGATGCGTAGTAATGTGCCTTGTTCATTCCATACCCCGTCATTGTTGCTCGCTTTAACACGAAAAGTATAATCGCCAGGTTCAATGTTAGTATAAGCCGCATAACGCCTGTTACTGCAATAGTTCCAGGATTTATCCAGGGGTTCCATCATATACGCATATTGATTTTTTTCCGGATAGGTATAGTTCAGTGCTGCAAATTCAAAAGAGAAAAAATTCTGCTCATTGGAAAGCACTACTGATCTTTTTGAAGTGATCATGGTATCCATTGTATGCGGCTTTTCAAATAAATAAAAACGGGTAATGACCACAGGCGGTTGATACGGATTGTCTTTTATCTCGTCAGGGAAGAAACTGTTATAACCCACAGCACCTCCGAAAAATATTTTTCCGGTTTTACTTTTGAAAAAAGCACCTTCATTGTATTTGTTCTGCGCTCCATCCTGGGAATCATACGTGCGGACAATGTTTTTTTCACCAGGAGAATTGCTTTCCAATTTAAGCTTTGACAATCCTTTATTGGTGCTGAGCCATAAATAGCCATTCACATCAGGAGCAATGCCATTGATAACATTGTTTGATAAGCCATCCCGTTCGGTGTAGCGCGAAAATGTTTTTTGATTTCTGTCAAAGGCATTTACTCCCCCGCCATACGTGCCGATCCATAGCACTCCTGACCGGTCTTCTGTGATGCAATGAATAAAATTATTACTCAGAGATTTTCCATTAGCAGGTTCGTTTTTATAAGACGTAAATATGCCGTCAGCTTTGGTGTATGAAAACAATCCGTCACCATACGTTCCTATCCATAATGTCCCTGACTGATCGCGAAACAGGCAGGTTACTATATTGCCGCTGAATGAACTGTTTTTTTGCAAATCATTTTTATAGCGGGTAAATTTCCCTGTAGATTTATCATAAGAATTTAAACCGCCCCCATACGTTCCAATCCATAGTATGCCGGAATCATCATACAGAAGAGCGCGCACATAATTATCGCTTAAAGAATAACTATTTCCTGACACAGTATAGAAGCGTGTAAACCTGCCGGTTTTTTTATCATAAGAGTTTAATCCGTCATAGGTACCAATCCATAGTAATCCGGATTCGTCTTCACATAAACTGAAAACATTGTTGCTGCTGAGCGAGTTATTATTGGAAGCATCATTCTGATAAAACTTTCTTGCGCCTGTGCCCTTTTCTACAGATATCAGTCCTTCGCCAAGAATTCCAATCCACAGAGTGCCCTGCCGATCTTCGCAGATGCTGTAAACGCTGTTATTGAAGGAAGACGGATTGGGCAAAACAGTTTCAAAGCGCTTCATTCTTTTATCAAGAATATTCACGCCTTCGCGTGTGCCGATCCATAAGGCTCCGGCATGATCATAATAAAGACTCCATATGCTGTTGTTACTGAGCGAAGCAGGATTTTGCAGATTATTTTGATATGCATAAAATTTTCCTGTTGCTTTATTGAATGTATTAAGTCCTCCGCCTAACGTGCCCACCCACAGTAATCCCTGCGTATCCTCACATAAACTGAATACAGAATTCTGACTGATGGATTCTTCATCCGCGGGGTCATTTTTATAGTGAATGAAAGTCCCAGATGCTTTATCAAATTTATTCAGTCCTTCATTTACAGTTCCAATCCATATAGTTCCTGATCTGTCAGGAAAAATTGCTGTGATGGTGTTTTCACTTATTGAGCGTTCATCAACAGGATCATTCTTATAAACGATACATTTTTTGCTGCTTATATCAAACCTGTTTAGCCCGCCACCCCGTGTACCAATCCATAGTTTATCGTCCTTATCAACAGCCATGCAGGAAATATTATTATTGCTTAAAGAAGCGGGGTTGTTTTCATTCTGCCTGTAAACAGTCCATTTGTTGCTTTTGCTGTCAAAGCTGTTCAGGCCATTGGTAGTGCCTACCCAAAGAATTCCACTTTTGTCGCGAGTAATTGCTGAGATCGCATTGCTGCTGACAGAGTTGGGGTTTTTAGGATCATTCACATAATGAATAAATTTTTCAGAGTTTCTTTCATAAGAGTTTAACCCGTCATCCGTTCCTATCCATAATACGTCATAATTATCTTCAAAAATACAGCGGATATTGCTTTGTGAAATAGTTCTGGTATCAGAAGGATCGTGCTTATATACATCTACATCGTAACCGTTGTAGCGATTCAGACCGTCTTCTGTTCCGAGCCATAGGAAACCATAGTTATCCTGGAGAATACATGTAATAGTATTTTGAGAAATCCCCTGCTGAATAGTTAAATGACGAAAATAAAGGCTGGACTGCCCATACAAAAAATGTATATGAATAAATCCTAATAAACAAAAGATCAGAGATTTTATTTTCATGATATTTTAAATGGAATTTCCAACAGTTAATATTTTCATTTTGTTTTTACAGTTCCGGTTCCGCCACAATTTGTGCATACAGTATAACCCGCAGGGCGGACAATTTCAGAAACCGAATAAGAAACAAAATTTCGGGGACCTATTCCGTTGCTGATATCGCGTGTCATCATTTTTGATTTCTTTACTTCGGCATGAAACACTTTTCCTGTTCCGCTGCAAATACGGCAACTGATCCTCTTAGCTGCCTCCTTAGCTTCGAGTTTACTTTCTGTCGTAGTTTCCGGTTTTTCTTCAGATGTTTCCGCTGAGGTAATTGCTTTGAGAGGAATTTCTTCGATTACTTTTCCGTTCCTGTAAAGGTATTTTGAAATTGCACCGTCAGTACTCGTATATATGCCTTCACCATTAAACTGGTTTTTCAAAAACCCTCCTTCATATTTATCACCACCTGAATAATAGTAAGTTCCCGATCCATCATATCCGCTGTTACGAAAATCTCCGACATAATAATCACCATTACCATAAAAACAAACACCTTTGCCATTAAATAAATCATTGGAAAATGCACCTTCATAGCAGCTTCCGTCCTCATAATAAAAAATACCCTGCCCGGAGTAAAGGTCTTTGACAAAATCGCCTTCATAACTGCTTCCGTCATTGTAAAGATATTTCCCTTTCCCCTGTTTTTTATTTTTTACAAATTGTCCTTCATACCGGTCGCCATTGGGGTAGGTCCACGTTCCGTAACCTTCGGCAAGATCATCTTTAAACTGTCCTTTGTAGTTGCTGCTATCGGCAAATGAATAATTTCCGAAACCGTTTTTACGATTGCCTGTAAAGGCTCCTTCATAATGGTTACCGCTTGTATAATAATGCACTCCATAGCCTTCAATTTTGTCGTTCTTAAAATCACCTTCATAACGGCTTGAATCTTTGAAATAAAAAATTCCCACGCCATCTTTTTTTCCATTCATAAAGTCACCTTCATAACGGTTTCCATTTTTGAAATAATATGCTCCTCTTCCATGCATAAGGCTGCGTAGAAATTTTCCTTCATAACGGTTTCCGTTCCTGAAAATATAAGAGCCAAAGCTGTCAACACAATTTGCCGTGAGGCAGCCCATTGCGGAATCGGTTCTTATTCCATTCATGCTGTCGGCAGCTTCTGATTTAGTTGCATAAAGGCTGTCTTCTTGTGCGGGAGAAACGCAGATATTAAAGCACGTTGCGAAAGAAATGAGTAAAATAAATTTTAATGAGAATTTTAATTTCATGGTATTAAATCTCAAAGCAGTTTTTTAAAAGCACGCCAAATTAAGGAAAAGGATGAAAGTTCAATGTTTAAGGGACGAAGTTTAACTTTAACCTTAAACATTGAACTTTAAACTATTTTTGCGTTATGGCAACATCAACAGCAGAAAAAAAATCATCAGTCAAATCCGGGTTTGATAAAAAAACTTATCTTAAATGGTATGAGGACATGCTCCTCATGCGCAAGTTTGAGGAGAAAGCAGGGCAACTCTACGGCATGCAAAAGATAAAGGGATTTTGTCATCTCTACATAGGTCAGGAAGCAATAGTTGCGGGAGCAATGACGGTGCTCAGAAAAGAAGATGCCATGATCACCGCTTACCGTGATCATGCGCATGCGCTTGGAAAAGGAATTCCCGCACGTGAAGTAATGGCAGAACTTTACGCCAAAGCCACCGGTTGCAGTAAAGGAAAAGGTGGCAGCATGCACATGTTTTCAAAGCCTCATCGTTTTTTCGGAGGGCATGGAATTGTGGGAGGACAAATTCCTCTCGGGGCAGGAATCGCTTTCGCAGAACAATATAAAGGAACCGATAATGTATGTGTTTGTTACATGGGCGATGGGGCGGTAAGGCAGGGAGCATTTCATGAAACACTCAATATGGCAATGCTTTGGAAACTTCCAGTGATTTTTGTTATTGAAAATAATAATTACGCGATGGGAACTTCAGTGGAGCGCACGAGCAATGTGCATGAACTGTATAAGCTCGGACTTTCCTATGATTTACCTTCAGAACCGGTTAATGGGATGGACGTGGAAGAAGTTCATGAAGCAATGGAAAAAGCTGTGCAACATGCACGCGATAAAAAAGGTCCTTATTTGCTGGAGATAGCAACCTACCGTTACAAAGGACATTCCATGAGTGATCCGGCAAAGTACAGAACAAAGGAAGAGGTGGAAAACTACAAAGCGCAGGACCCGGTGGAACATGTATTAAAAACAATTCGTGATAAGAAAATGGCAAGTGAAGAAGAAATTGAAATGATTAATAAAAAAGTTTTGGATATAGTTGAAGACAGTGTGAAATTTGCTGAAGAAAGCCCCTATCCCGATCCTTCGGAACTTTATAAAGATGTGTATATGCAAAATGATTACCCTTATATTATAGATTAAATTATAATTTAAAATTTAAAATTGCTAAAAGAAAATGGCTGAGATTATAAGAATGCCCAAGATGAGTGATACCATGACAGAAGGAGTCGTTTCGAAGTGGCTTAAAAAAGTTGGAGATGAAATAAAGTCGGGTGATGTGATGGCGGAGATTGAAACCGATAAAGCCACAATGGAGCTTGAATCATACCAGTCAGGAACGTTGTTATACATAGGTGTGCCCGATGGAAAGGCTGCACCTGTTGATGGTGTGCTTGCGGTGATCGGCAAAGCAGGAGAAGAGTATCAATCGTTACTTGACGAAGCAAATAAATCTGCACCGAAAGAAGAAACTCAACAGGCTGCATCAAAAGAAAATGGAGAAACAAAAAAGGCTGCAGCTTCCGGTAAGAACGAAGAAACTCAGCAACAACCTGCAGCTAAGGAATCTGTTGCAGAAAAGAAACAAGTAGCGTCTGAAAAAACGGTTCCGACAGTGCCATCATCCGCATCCCATTCAGATGGAGGAAGAATAAAAGCATCGCCTCTTGCTAAGAAGCTTGCTGAAGAAAAAGGAATTGATTTAGCAAAGCTGAAAGGTACGGGGGACAATGGTCGTGTTGTAAAAAGAGATATAGACTGGTTCAAGCCCGGAAGCTTTGTTTCGGGGGCGCCACAAACATTTGTCGGCAGCGAAAGTTTTGAAGAGATTTCTGTTTCGCAAATGAGAAAGACTATTGCCAGACGATTGTCAGAAAGCAAATTTACCGCTCCGCATTTTTATCTCACCATGGAAATCAATATGGATAAGATGATGGATGCGCGCGAAAGCATCAATGCAGTTTCATCAACCAAGATTTCATTTAATGATATAGTAATTAAAGCAGCTGCGGCTTCATTGCGTCAGCATCCAAAAGTAAATTCATCATGGCAGGGAGATACAATTCGCATTAACCATCATATACATGTTGGCGTTGCCATAGCGGTTGAAGAAGGGTTGTTAGTTCCTGTGGTCCGTTTTGCTGATGGAAAGACACTTTCACAAATTTCCTCAGAAGTAAAAACATTTTCACAGAAATTAAAAGATAAAAAGCTGCAGCCTGCCGATTGGGAAGGAAATACTTTTACAATTTCAAATCTTGGAATGTTCGGCATAGAAGAATTTACTGCAATCATCAATACCCCAGAAGCATGTATTCTTGCCGTTGGAGGAATTAAACAAGTGCCTTTAGTATTGAATGGCAAACTTCGCATTGGTAATGTGATGAAAGTAACCCTAAGCTGTGATCATCGGGTTGTAGATGGTGTGACCGGCTCTAAATTTTTACAAACACTAAAAGGATTTCTGGAAAACCCGGTTATTTTGCTGGGACAAAATTCGATATAGTTAATTCATTCAACGTGTTCAATCATTTTATTCAACGATTTCGAATTCGTTCTTAGCCTTATTTCAAACAGTCCAAATTTATTTTTAAAAATACCTTGATCAATGTTTACTTCATGCAGTCCCACTGATTGAATTTGCGAATATTCAAATGAATAAATTTTTCTTCCTGTTAAATCATAAATTTCAATTGATACAGGGCTTTCTCTTTCCAGATTGTACCTGATTATAGTTTCGTTGCTAAATGGATTTGGATAAACACTTAACTCTTCATTGTTATTTGCTTCGAAATAATTATTTGCTGGGTTACGTGCTGTTCCTGATTTCACAATTCTAAACTGATCATATATAGTTCCGGTTGATGTCAGAAATTTTGCATGAAGCGTGTCGTTATTAAAATCAACAATCATAGAACCATATAATGTTTTAGCATAACTATACATAGCCGCATGGGGCCATGATGCCTGGGAAGTAATGGTTCCGCCTTGTCCTGAAACTCCTACCACTGCATAAACAGTTCCGGTAAAATTTGGTGATGATTTTTGATAGTAAGGTGCAAAACCACTTGAGGCATCAACTTTCATTGCGGCAGTCAGTGTGTTTTCCAAACCAAAATGACCGTTCAGTAAAACCGAACGTTCATATACATGACTATGCCCGCACAAAACCAAATCTACTTTTTTGCTTTCAAGTAACGGAACTATATTTTGTCGCATGTTAATCAGTTCTGCATCATTGTCACTATTATGAGTTCCCATAGTATATGGAGGGTGATGCCAGTAAACAACCGTCCATCGTTGTGTGTTTGCGTTCAAATCATTTTGCAGCCAGGTGTACATTGTGCTTGTAGAATTATTTAAAGAACCATAGCTGTCTAATTCTATAAAATGCGCATTTCCATAATTGTAAGAATAATATTTTTCGGAACCTGATGCAACACCTCCAGCTTCAGCATTTTTAGGGCACGTGAATAAATTGAAATAAGGAAAGTTAGTGCCCAATGCACTTGCTGATTGATAACCGATGTTAGCATAATCATGATTGCCCAATCCGGGATATATAGGAGTGTTTTTCATGACAGTAGGGTACTTTGCAAAAACATAGTTAGTAAACTCTGTTTCTGTTCCAGTACTATATGCATTGTCACCTAACCATATCCAGAAGTTAGCAGGGTTGTTTCCGGCATAAGTTGTATAAGCATCTCGGACGGCATCCTGAGCTGAACTTCCATTTCCAAAATCACCGGTAGCCCATACTCTGAATGGAGCAATTGATCCTGTTGCTAAAGAAGTTTTAAAATAATTATTCGGATCGCCTTGTAAATCTATTGTTGAAGAACCAATGGAATAATAACATTTGGTATCAGGATTTAATCCTGATATTTTTACTTCATGTTCAGTAACATTTGCGCTGCTGTCAATAATAGTATTATAGCTCATATCCGTTCCAAACCGTACACGGCTGTTTGTTGCAACATCAGTTTTCCATCGTATATGGATACTGTTAGGTGTTAGCATTTGAAGATATGGTCCGCGTTGTATTGTAACTATGCCTGATGACTGCTGTGTTGTAAATGAAACTGAAGACGAGAACACGCTTGATGAAAACTGGCAAACTGTCTGCACCTGACATTCATAAGTTCTTGCCGAAGTTAGTCCGTTTAAGTTGACTGAAGTTGTAGCTGATGCAACCTGGTTCCAGAAACCTCCGACTAAACGATATTGCACTATATAGTTTATCGCACCTGATGCAGTATTCCAGTTTGTTGTTGCTGAGGCCGTAGTGATGCCGGTTACAGAAAGTCCTGCAGGCGCATCACATGGAGGAGGGGTAAGTGTAGTAAAATTATTCAACAATGAATAAGCACTTTGATTTGATGAGCAGGATGTTTGCACATGCCACTCATAATTTGATGCCGGAGATAGTGAAGATATATTTAGTGAATTGGTTGCTGAGGTTGCTGTTATCCATGATCCTGCACCCACAATACGGTATTGAACGTTATAACTAACCGCTCCGCTTACAACAGTCCAGCCTAATGTTGCGGATGATGTGGTAATATTAGATGAACTCAATCCTGCGGGAATATCACAGGAAGGAGAAGCAGTTGAAAAATTAGCTGTAGAAGAAAATAATCCTGAGCCTGAAGAGCACACTGTTTGTACCTGCCATTCATAGTTTGATGAAGGCGAAAGTGAAGATATGTTTAGTGAATTAGTTGTTGAAGATCCTGTTGTCCATGATCCTGCGCCTACAATACGATATTGAATATTATAACTAACGGCTCCGGTTACACTCGTCCAGTCAAGCTGAGCTGATGATGTTGTAATATTAGATGAAGCAAGCCCCGCAGGAATGCCACATCCGGTGAAAGTTCCGATTAATCGTAAATCAAAACCCAGGTCATCGCTTGTGACATTGTATTGGTGAACCTCTACAGCTATTACATTGTTTCCTGATACTAAGAGCGATGGGCTTATACTAAACAAATAATATTTATTTTCTTTTGCGGTACTCTGGTTTGTTTTAGCAAGAGTCGTATAAGAAATAGTTCCTGTGGGCATATTGCTTCGGGCAATGTTAGTTCCATTGAGAAAAACTCTTGCACCGTCATCGCGAAGTAATTGCAATTGAAGTGATGTGTATTGTGCAGGATTTGAAACCACTATTGTTTTTCTGAAATAGGTGGTGATAAATTTATTATTCAGATCAGGTCCGTAGCTGACTATCGTGGCCTCATCACCGTCACCATATCCGAATTGTGCAGTTCCGGTTTGCCATGCTGAATCATTAAATGTTTTGCTTTTCCAAGTGGTTCCCTGATCGCTTCCGTTGTCAAGATATTTCCAAGCTGCTTTGGAATTGATTAATGTATCATTGTCAGCATAAGCTTTTGAGAAAATACAAAATGCAAGAAATGAAAGAATAGTTATTTTTTTCATGGTAATATTTTTAGTTTTAATTTGGCAAGATATGAATTATTTACTAAATAATGTTGTAAATCTAAAATCTTTTCCGCTGAATAATCCTTTATCACTAAGCTTCAGATCAGGTATAACCAGCAATGCCATAAATGATAACGTCATATAAGGAGCGCGTAATTTGCAGCCAAGCTGTTTTACCTTTTTATCTAATTGCGCATAAAGGTTTCCAATTTCTTCACCTGATTTGTCGCTCATCAATCCTGCAATGGGCAAAGCAAGAACGGTATCAATGCTACCATCAACAACACTCAGCCCTCCTTTGTTATCTATAAGAAGATTTACTGCTTTGCAAATCTCCTCATCTGAAACTCCAACAGCTATTATATTATGCGAATCATGGGCAACCGTTGATGCTATAGCTCCTGATTTTAGTCCGAAGTTTTTTATAAAAGCTATAGCAGGCTTTTCATTTGAATAACGGTTCACTACCACTAATTTTAAAATATCAGTATCAGCATCAGCAACAGCAAAACCATTTTCTATTTTGCAAGTTGCTTTTAGTTCAGTTGTAATGAGCTGACCGTCTAATGCCTCTATAACTTTAATCTGTGGATCTGTGGCGCTTATCTTAAAATCATCGGGAGATTTTTTTTCAACAGAAAAGTTACTTATGATGCTATGACTCTTTTCTTTTAAAAATGATTTTTGATGTTCTGCAACTAATTCTCCATTGATATAAGTAAACAATACTTGAAAGTTTTTCAAATCATTAATAATAATAAAATCTGCAGGGTCATGCTGACCGAGCAATCCTACAGGTAAATTATAATGTTTAACAGGGTTCACACAAGCGCATTGCAATACATCCATCACATCATGCCCCTTTGCGACAGCCCTTGCAACAAGCTGATTGATGTGACCTAACAGCAAATCATCAGGATGCTTATCATCGCTGCACAGCATCACCATGCCGGGAGAATCAGAAATCAATTCATGCAATGCCTCAAAGTTTTTTGCTGCCGATCCTTCGCGGATAAGAATTTTCATTCCCCATTTTAATTTGTCCAATGCTTCTGCTTTAGTAAAACATTCGTGGTCGGTGGTGATGCCTGCTTTAATATATTTCTCCGCATCAGCACCTCGCAATCCCGGAGCGTGACCATCAACAGGCTTATGATATTTATTTGCTGATGCAATTTTTTTCATTACCTCCGGATCAGCAAACAAAACTCCGGGATAGTTCATCATTTCTGATAAATACCAGATGTCGCTTCTTTTCAATAATTCTTCGACAGCATCTGAATCTAAAATTGCTCCGGCTGTTTCAAAGGAGGTTGCCGGCACACAAGATGGGGCACCGAAATGAAATTTCAGCCTGGCATCTTTTGCATTTTCCAGCATATAGTAAATGCCCTCCAATCCATTCACATTTGCAATCTCATGCGGATCGCTTACAGTTGCAACAGTGCCGTGGGTTAAAGCAATCCGCGCAAACTCATAAGGTGTGAGCATAGAACTTTCTATATGAATGTGAGCATCAATAAAACCGGGTAAAATGTAAGTTGAATACTTTTTACTGTTAGATTCAATGCCGGCTATCTTTCCACCGGATATATGAATAGTACCCGCAAAGATTTTGCGGTTAACAATATCCACAATGTTTCCTTCAATAGTAAAATCAGATTTTTCCATAACTTTAGCTTTATTAATAACGGTAGTTAACTGATTGATTAATTAAGGTAATGAGGCGAAACCCAATTACCCCGATTACCTTAATTACTCCGATTAGCATTTAACATATAAAATTTAAAAGTTCTCTCATTTTGGAACTTTAGAAAAAAATAATATCTTTGGCTCCAAGTTTAACAAAATTAATTCTAACAAATGAAAACAGGAAAAGTAAAATTCTTTAATGATTCAAAAGGTTTTGGATTCATCGTTGAAGACGAATCAAACCAGGAAATCTTCGTTCACCACAGCGGCTTAATTGACAAGGTGAGAGAAAATGACACGGTTAGCTACGATGTGACCGAAGGAAAAAAAGGTCTCAACGCAGTAAACGTTAAGAAAATGGAGTAATCAACATAACCTCAGCGTTAACTGAATTACGAATTTGATTAAAGTTTACAAAGCCCCCTCTGTAATAACGGAGGGGGCTTTTATTTTGTGATAAACTTTCGGAAAGTTTAAAACTTTCGAAAAGTTGGTTTGGTAACTTTGTCAAAGTTATACACAATGAATCCCGGTCAACCGAAACCTGAATACTTTCTTGACAACTCCATCGAATTCTTAAAAGGGGTGGGTTCTGCCCGTGGAGAAGTGTTGAAAAAAGAGCTTGAAATTTTTACGTTCGGTGATCTCTTGCAGCATTATCCCTTCCGTTATGTTGACCGCACAAAAATTTATACAATACGTGAAGTGAACGACCAGATGCCTTATATACAACTTAAAGGCAAAATCAGTTCAGTAACTGCTGTCGGAATTAAAAAAGCAACACGACTGATCGCACAATTCAGAGATGAAACCGGGATGATTGAACTGGTATGGTTTCGCGGAATAAAATGGATGCGCGAAAGTCTGAAAGCAGGTGTGGAATATATTGTATTCGGCAAGCCGACATTATTTCAGAATAAAATAAATATTGTGCATCCGGAAATGGAAATTGTTTCAGAAGTTTCCGAAAACATTAATAAAAGTTTACAGCCGTTTTATAACACAACAGAAATATCAAAGGTAAAAGGCATTGATAGCAGGGCAATTTTAAAGTTGCAAAGAAATCTTGCTGAAAGAATTTCCTTCGGGGAAATAAAAGAAACGCTGCCGGAATATTTAATCAATGAATTAAAAATGGTGTCATTGAAGGATGCTTTAACAGCCATTCACTTTCCGCATGATGTGAACGAATTGCGCAAAGCTCAATTCAGGCTCAAGTTTGAAGAGTTGTTTTATATACAGATGAAATTACTCAAATTGAAATTACTGAGAACAGAAAGATCCAGGGGAAAGATTTTTTCTAAAGTGGGAGATCATTTTAATTATTTTTTTTACAATCGTCTTCCTTTTCAATTAACAAATGCTCAGAAAAAAGTGCTGAAAGAAATACGAATTGATATGGGATCAGGAAAGCAGATGAATCGCCTGTTGCAGGGTGATGTGGGCAGCGGAAAAACTCTGGTGGCATTGATGAGCATGTTATTGTCCATTGACAACGGATATCAGGCATGCATAATGGCCCCAACTGAAATTCTTGCAAAACAACATTTTGAAACGATTAAGAAATTTTCAGGCGATATGAAGATTAATGTTGAGTTGCTCACCGGTTCAACAAAAAACAAAGACCGAAAACGAATTCTTGAAAATTTACAAAGTAGTTCCATTGATATTCTTATCGGCACTCATGCAGTAATTGAAGATGACGTGCAGTTCAATAATCTCGGGCTGGTTGTAATTGATGAGCAACATCGTTTTGGTGTGGAACAACGCGCTCGTTTGTGGACAAAGGATGATTTCTATCCTCATGTACTTGTTATGACTGCAACGCCAATTCCACGAACTCTTGCCATGACTTTATATGGAGATCTTGATGTTTCTGTTATTGATGAACTTCCGCCCGGCCGGAAGCATATTAAAACTGTTCATTATTTTGAATCAAAAAGATTATTACTGTTTGGTTTTATTAAAGACCAAATTAAACTCGAACGCCAGGTTTATATTGTTTATCCGTTGATTGAAGAATCAGAAAAAATGGATTACAATAACTTAATGGAAGGATTTGAATCCATTACACGCGAGTTTCCTTTGCCACAGTTTAAAGTAAGCATTGTACACGGGCGAATGAAAACAAAGGATAAAGAGTATGAGATGAAAAATTTTGTGGAAGGCAAAACAAATGTTATGGTTGCAACAACAGTAATTGAAGTTGGAGTGGATGTTCCAAATGCAAGTGTGATGGTGATTGAAAGTGCTGAACGGTTTGGTTTGTCTCAACTGCATCAGTTGCGCGGAAGAGTCGGAAGAGGGGCAGAGCAATCATTTTGTATTTTAATGACGGGTCACAAGTTGAGCCAGGAAGCAAGATTGCGGCTTGAAACAATGGTTCGTACAAATGATGGATTTGAAATAGCTGAAACAGATCTTAAATTGCGCGGACCCGGAGAAATGTCAGGAACACAGCAAAGCGGGATTGTCGGCTTGAAAATAGCTGACCTTGCAAAAGATTCTCAAATCCTTGTCCTTGCGAGAAAATCTGCTATCAGGCTTTTAGAAAACGATCCTCATCTTGTATTGTCCCAACATGCCAATGTATTTTCTAAAATTTCTTCAATGGAAAAAAATAAAACCAACTGGAGCAGAGTAAGCTGAACACAGCTTTTATAATTGTAAACATTCAAAGATTCTTCACATATTTTTGTATTATTTTGCCTCACAAATAAATCAAATATAAAAAACTAAAAATGAAAAAAATTGTAGTAGTATTAGCAGGAGTCTTCTTCGCATTCGCAGTTAATGCACAGGATACTAAAACTGAAGCAAAACCTCAGACTACACAAACGGCAACGGTGACAAAACATCCGATGCATGATTACATGACTATGAAAGAGGGAAAAATGATGGTGATGAAAGAAGGAAAAATGACAGCAATGGACAAAGAAATGGATTTGTCAAATGGAACCAAAGTAATGATGGACGGCAACGTGGTGAAAAAAGACGGAAGTAAAATGATGATGAAAGAGTGAGACAAAATTTATATGAACGGAGAATTGAAGAGTCCTGGTACCGAAAAGAAAAAGGATGAGAAAAACGCGGAAGACATAGAAAAGAAATAATTAAAAATCCATTAAAAATAAAATCCTCTTTCGAAAATTTTCGAAAGAGGAGTTTATTTTTAGTTTCAATGTT
>JBDSOU010000166.1:0-4812 GCA_039914625.1 Bacteroidia bacterium
ACTAAAATATTTTTTCAGCATGATTTTCTATTACGGGCAAAGTTATTAAAATTAAAAAGAAGGACACACCTGACGCTTTTAAGAAAAGGAGAATTGAGAATAAGAATCAGCACTTTGACAGAAATAAATTTATTTATCCTTCAGGGAAATTGTTTTTACTTTTCAGAGAATAATAACTCATTTTTCTGCTGCCATATTGTAACTCTGGAAGACAAATAAATCCAATCTCATTAAATTAAAGTTTAGTTTGAAACATTTCAAAGCCAGAAAATCTCTTTGATAAAAACACATATCCCTGTTATAATTACCAGCCAACCGAACATTTTTTTTAATTGCGGTGAAGAAATTTTTGAAGCCAGGCGAAAGCCGATAAAAATTCCTGCAACAGAAAAAATTACAAAAAGAAATAAAAATTTATAATCAATAACCGTTTGCTTTGATAATACTTCTCCTGCAAACCCGACAAATGAATTAACGGAAATAATAAGTAGCGAAGTTCCGACACTCATTTTAATCGGAATTTTTGCAAATAATACAAGTGCCGGAATAATAATAAATCCTCCTCCAACTCCGAACATTCCGGTGAGAAAACCGGCAATTATTCCAATGCTGATAAACCAGGGATAATTGTAATTGTGAATTTCATTTTTTTCCGGCTCATCAAGCCTGATATTACGTATCATATTCACTCCAACTGTTACCATCAACAGTGCAAAAAGTAACATGATGAAAACTTCTTTTGATAAGACAAAGCTGGAATTTATAAATACAGGATTCGGAATAAGCGGTAATACGAATTTACGTGTTAAAAAAATTGAAATAATTGACGGCAATGCAAAAATCACTGCGGTTTTTGTTTCTACTAACTTTTTTCTGATGTAGGTTGCACTTCCGACAGCGCTTGTTACTCCCACTACAAATAAGCTGTAACCCGTAGCCTCAACAGGGTTTACTCCCATGATATACACCATTATCGGCACTGTGAGAATAGAACCACCGCTTCCGAGCAAGCCCAGAGAAATGCCGACAAGTATTGAAGAGATGTATCCTATAATTTCCATCGGGATAGAATTTGCTAAAGTAGCAAGGAATATTTTTAATTTTTAAAAATCGTTAAATGTTTGTTAAATAAAAACCAGGTCTCATGTGACAACAAAGGCGGTAATAATGACCCGCATACGTTATTTCTTTATCACCATTAATGGTTAAGCGGCCGAATGTGCGAAACGCAATGATTGATTTAAATCAAATAAATCATTAATTACTAAATAAAAATCCAATTGCGCATCTCCCTTCTGGTCGGCTTTAAAATTTGCGTACCAATAATTATTCATGGCATATAAAAACAAAGCGGGTGATGAATGCATTTCTTTTTTCCATTTTTTTAATCCCCGGTTGGAAAGGCTTTAGCTATTCATTTCCCCCAACTTCAAATAATACTTCCAGTGGGCAAACTATTGTGATTCAGTGTGTATCGTCTGAAACATCAATCCATCTTGGGCACACTGAAATGCAAAAATGGTCTGCATCCACTATTTGGAAAGCATGTGAAGGTTTATTAAAACCCCGGGATCCTTAAAGTAAAAAACAACCGTGAGCAGAGATCCGTTTAAACAAGTCTTGTAATTAGCTATTTTTTGCTTTTGGAGTCTTCAGCCTGTTTTTTTACAAGCGCCTCCGCCTGGTCAGGCGACAAGTTTTCAATGTGGTCTTTCCGGAATTTATATCCAATTACAGGAACAGTAATAGATTTGATCGGTTTATTTGTTGGTATTAACCTGTAATAGGCTGATGTCCCTTCAACAGGATGCATATCAGCAATTGCGTATGCCTGCAGCGTGGTAGAGTTTCCGGCAGCTTTAATATTTCCAATTGGTTCGAAGTCCGTACCGTTAATGGAACGCTCTACCCGGAAAGAATCCACATCAACTTCTTTGATGGTAAACCATCTTATCATCACGTGGTCCTCTTTGTTCAACGCTTCAAAATTGAGCAGGTGTACAGGCATTTTACTGACATGTGTAGTTGACTTTACTATAAAGTTGTCGAGCAAAGCTTTGTCCTCTCCGTTACCTGTCATCCCGCGACCAATAATTACGTTATCCCATGCCTTCCAATAAAGAGGAGCCTCCAGTGGCCCGTCATGACTCCATACTGTTACTTTATTTACAAGAATTTCTCCTTTCCCGTTTTGAGGATCATACATGAAGCGGAAGTTGCGGAAATCATTATCGAATGGTATTTCGTATTTCGTAGTTTCATCCACGCGGTCGGTTTTATTGTTTCCCAAACATACTTTATATGAAATTGTTATTTTTCCTTTCTTCATTCCGAAATTGAAATAATTTCCACGTGAATAGAAATCACAAGATTCCTCCATGCGTTTAAAATCGAAGCTGATATCAATGCCTTCGGTGTTAAATTCTTTATCTGCAGGAACCTGAAGATTGATTTCTTTTTTTTCTCTGCCTGCGCTCAATCCATTCGTTTCATTGAAGCCATCGGGCACCACCGCAGCGCTATTGCTGACGTCAATAGCATCAGGACCTACAGTTGCCTTTCCCGGAACTTTATCATCCCAATCGAAAGAGGCGATAACATCACCATTATTAATTTCGTAAGACATCATCATGCGCGCATGCATTTCGGCTTTTGCTTCCTGCATGGTGCCAGCATTGAAAAAGGTGGTTAAATAAATAAAAATTCCCATTACAGATGCGCCCGCAGCTACCAGCACTCCCCTCGTAAGGATCGTCATTTTTTGTGTCTGATTCTGCTTGTTGGATAATCCTTTTCGCCCTATATTTATTAGTGCCATGCTGATTTGTTTTTATGATTTAAATAATTTCTTGCTGATTACGCTTGTTCCATATCTAATACTGAGTACGTAAATTCCCGGTAGAAGTTTCTGTTTTTCAAAAAATTGATAGGTGTTTCTTCCTTTAATGGAATTTATTTCTTCTGAATATATAATCTGACCATTGGCTCCTATTAGATTTATTCTTATACCCGATGCTACAGGGACACTGTAGGAGACCTTAATATAGTCAGTAAACGGGTTTGGAAATATGGAAATAAACGCAAAATCTTTCTGGGGTTCATCTTTGAAATTAATGACGGCAGTTCCTGAATAAGTGATCCTGTTATCATCAGTCAACCTTTTAAGGCGGTAATAGGATATTCCTTCCAATGGCGAGAGGTCATTAAATGTATAGCTGTTCAATTCTTCCATTTCACCATTTGAAGTAACTTTTCCGACTTCTGTGAATGAAATTTGACCGGCAGATCTTTCGATTAAAAAATTTCCGGTATTATTTGCAGAATTAACTGACCAGTTCACAGCTACTTTTTCAGCGTTCAGCACAGCATTAAAATCTAAAATATCACTTGAGTTGCTAATGTCTGTCTTAGTGGCAATCATCCAGTGATTAAACGAACTAACGTTTGTTGCAGTTATTGTTCCGGTGCCTGACCTTACTCCAATAGATGATCCGGCAGATGGACCCCAGTTTGTTCCGTCCCATGACTGGATGGAAAAGATTGCGTTTGCCAGTGAATCTGCTGTTGTATTTTCGATTCCCCTATATGAAACGGTAACGTTAGCTGTAAACCCGTTTGCAATTATATCATACCACCTGTCCATAACACTTGAATTTGAGATATCAATTCCGTTTCTTTTCACATTCGTAACTGAAGGCAGGCTGCCACCTTCAGGATAAGGCAGGTTATCTGCTGCGGTTGCGCGTGTTGCAATTTGGACATCACCTGATCCTGAAACAGGCGTAAATGAAAATGGAATGTATTCATTGGCGCTAACGCCAAAAGGAAAAATATATGTTCCATTACTAATATGCATCCATTTGAGAAACCCCTGGTTGTTCGCTGTCGTAGTTTCACCGTTGATATACCCGGCTTGCCTCGTTAGTGCAGTTGATGCTCCTGATTCTATATTAAGCGTATTGTTGCATAATTTTAATTCACCTTTAGTAAGAAGCAGGTTTGTCCTGATAAAAACATTAGAAGTGCTGAGTATTACAAGTTGTACTCCTGTTGTTCCCTGTAAATTAATTTCGAGTTTTCCGTATTTGTGATTTGTGGTCGTTGCAGTGCCTGTTCCGATACCTGAAAGAGTTTGGCTGGTTTTTCCGTTGTACTCAACAATACTGTTTGGTGCAAGAAAATAATTCATATTGCCCGATGAACTGATGCAGGCATTGTCTGTTCCATTATACAAACCATTTGAGTGTTCAAGCATTAATCTTCCGTTATCATCAACTGTAATTCCTGAATAAGCTGAAATAGTATTTGAAACTATTTTTGCGCTATTCATTTTTAAAATACCCCCGGGAGAAATTTTCAGCAAATCATTCCTGGGTTGTGTATAAGAACTAACCTGCAGGTTACCTGAAATCACATCCAGCGTACAACCGGTAGATATTATTTGCTTCACTTGCTGTATGTTATGAGAAGAAACAGTTCTTTGATAAGAGACAGTACCTGCTCTTGCAAAAAATATATTTCCAAAGACAGATGAAATTACTGCTCCTGACCGGGTTATAGAACCGTTACCATTTAACAGGTATTGAGCACCTTTGATATAAATATTGTTGATTCCGCTACTGGCTGAGTTATCATCATAGTTGACACTACCTCCTGTGTGAATAAAGTTTCCATTTACAGTGAGGTTAATAGTATTGGATGAAGGAGTTGTTGTATTAGAATGTAAAAACGTGGTGCCATTAGTAAGTGAAAAATTTCCTTCTATTGTTACATCTGCACCTCCTGTATTTCCTTTGATACAAAAAATTCCTG
>JBDSOU010000050.1:0-4755 GCA_039914625.1 Bacteroidia bacterium
ATTGAGTAGCAAACACTCTTACCAATGCATTTGAAAATTTGGTGACTCCTACATGATACGTGCTCGTATTATATACTGTATATGCGACAAATACATTGCCGCTGGCATCTAATTCCATTGCAAAGGATCCGGTAAAATCATGACCTCCCGATAAAGTCATGTTGTTTACGTTCACAATATTAGAAGCAAGCAATGAACCGCTTGAATTATATTTTAACAGCCTTACATAATATTGCGTATTGGGTGTCGGGTGACCGGTTGAGTCAATGTTTGAGGTAATATCTGCCATTACAAATACATTACCGCTTGCATCGGTTGCAATTTTCCTGGCTTCGTTTGAATATCCGGGTGATGGGGTGAACTGATATTTCTTTTCCCAATTGTCTGCAAACTGTGCTTTTAAATTAAAGCTTATTAGAACAATTAAAATGAGTGTATAAATTTTTTTCATAATTAATGAGGTTTTATTTGTTTTTTGGAATTGTGAATTATGTTAAATTAAAGAGGCGGAAATTAAACAATCCTTATCGAGGAATGTAACTTGAAAAAACTTTAAGATATCCGGGGGGGGGGATCAATAAAATGCCCGTCATATGCTGACAGCAAATTTATTGACAGAAGGAAGGTAATGTGTTTTATGGCATCTCCGAAAAGGTGTGTTATAGTATTGTGGTTTAATACAGAACACTCAACAAATGTCTTTTTAATAATAACAGAAGGATTACTTTTTTCAACCCTGAGGGCGTTGCTTATTTCATTTAATACAACTTTAGGAAGCTCAGACTTAAAAATATCCTTTACTTTCTCGCTGGTGAAACTGTAAGTTGAGACCAAACAAATTCTTCCGGCCATGTAAAGGCAGACAAAGGTGATAAAAAATGCAGCGTAAAGTTTTTTCATTTTTTCTTTTCTGCTAAACGGGATTTAATTTTCGATTAAAAAAAAGATATTTCATTTTTAATACATCCGATTTTCTAATCCTGATTTTTTAATTGTTACGTCAATAATCGTTGTTTTAACTGTTTAATAATTTTAAGGAAACGGGGTAAAAAAAATAATCTTTAGCTATAATCGAAGCGCAATTTATGAAACATTTTCAGAACTCCAACAATTTATTTAAATAAATTTTTAAATTAAGTGTTTTAATACCGTATCGTGCTGATCTTCAACATATTTATTTTTACCCGATTTATATCATATAATACTTTAGCATAACATTATTTCATGAAATCGGACTGTTGTATTCAAAAAAACGAAAACTATTTATGAAATAATAATTTGTTTTTATCAGATGTGTTGTGCTTTTGAGTACTGTTTCATTTTAAATTTATATACATACCCGTTAGTATAGACCGGAGGAAGGCAGCAGCGAAAAGAAGAAAAATAAATTAATTACCGTCAGGAAGTCGTGTGAGATACTCGTTAGCTTCCGGGAACCGTATTCCTTAATATATACAGGTGTTCGGGAAAAGGCATAAAATGGCAGAAACGTTACTGCCTGCACGCACAACTCGGAGAAAAATAAATTTTAGTTTGCGGAAGCAGTGAATGAATATATTTTTGCTCTTCATCTGAAAAGAGAATTCCGCGCAGTTCAAAAACTTTCAGGCTGCGAAGGTTTCTTGCTTCATCGGGAACCGTGTCTAATTCATTGTTCCACATTTCAAGAACTTCAAGATTAATCAAATTGCCGGTTTCAGGAGGGAGTGAAGAAATTTCGTTTTGGTTTAATTTTAGTTTGACCAGGTGAATAAGTTCCCCGATTTGGGAGGGAATCTGCGTGAGCTCATTATGGCTGAGATCAAGTTCCTGGAGGCTTTTTAATTTTCCGATGTCAGCCGGAATTTCTTTAATCTTGTTTTTGCTCAGGATTAACACCTGTAAATTATGAAACGTAAAAATTTCTGCAGGAATTTCTTTCAGCTTTTTTCCTTTCAGATTTAACTTGATAACTGAATCGGGTTGTAACAATGCTTCCTGCAGGCTGAAAAATGTTTTTACCTGTTGCAGCTCCTCGGGTTCCAGGATGTTTTGCGCCTGTGCTGAAACAATGCCCGAAAAAGTTCCGGCAACAACAGCAGCTAAAAAAATAAAAATAAACGGAAGCCTTTTATTCATTTGTTTTACCCTAAACGTATTTTTCAGAAAAAAAGTTTTAAAGTGTTCTCTTTGTCCTTTTCCATCTGTTTAATGAGCGCCTCAGCAGTGTCAAATTTCAATTCATCACGTAACCTGGATTTAAAAGAAACCGTTATCCGTTCACCGTAAATATTTTTTTCAAAATTAAGAATGTTTACTTCAATCGAAATTTCACCGTCATCAAAAGTGGGACGCGTACCTATGCTCAGCATTCCGATTTCCTGTCTTTTCGCATCTTTTTTTTGCATGGATGGAATTTCAACCGTGACCGCATAAATTCCTTTTGGAGGAATGAGCTTGTAATTTTCGGTTACATGAACGTTGGCTGTCGGAAAGCCAAGCGTCCTGCCAATCTCTTTTCCCTTTATCACGATTCCGCTTAAGCTGTAATCGTATCCTAAAAATTCTCTTGCCGTAGTTACATCGCCTTCCAGCAAAGAATTCCTGATTTTGGTGGAGCTTACCGCAACATCATGAATATCCTGCTCCGGTATTTCTTCGACTTCAAAATTGTACACCCCTCCAAGCTCCTGCAAATCTTTCAAAGTTCCTTCACGATTGCGACCGAAATGATGGTCATAACCAATAACCAGTTTTTTAGTACCTATTTTATTTACCAGCATGTCACGCACATATTCGGTAACCGAGGTTCTTGAAAATTTTTGTGAAAACGGATGTACAATCAAATGCTGCACCCCATATTGCTCCAGCAGCTTCTTTTTTTCGTCCAGAGTATTCAGAAGCAGCAAACCGTGATCGTCCGGGTACAAAACCATTCGCGGATGCGGAAAAAAAGTAAGCACCACCGATTCTCCTCCCAAAGCCTGTGCAATTTCGTTAACCCTCTGAATTATTTTCTGATGACCAATATGCACCCCGTCAAAAGTGCCGATGGTGACAACGGCATTTTGTAAGGTTTTGAATTCATCTATGGAGCTGTAGAGTTTCAAGTTTAATCCCGATAGCTATCGTGAAAAGTTTAAAGTTAATTCCAGCGAATTATAAATTTGGGGCATGGTAGAAAATTTTAATCTGTGAATCTGTGGCAATTATTTTTCCGAAATTAGAAATTAAATTCTTTGGGATAAGATTATTTGGTTAATTTCGCACCCTATTTTAAAAAAATACTCTTTAAAAAACAGCTGAAACTAGTATGGCAAATAAAGGCAAAATTGTACAGGTAATAGGTCCGGTGGTTGACGTTGCGTTTGACCAGGAAGGCAGCTTTCTTCCTAACATTCTTGATGCATTAGAGGTTCTTAAACCGGGCGGGCAAAAAGTGGTTCTTGAGTGCCAGCAACATATAGGTGAAGATACCGTTCGCGCTATTGCAATGGATTCTACTGACGGAATGGTGCGCGGCATGGAAGTGGTTACCACCGGCATGCCCATTAAAATGCCAAAAGGAGATGCGATCAAAGGCAGACTATTCAACGTGATTGGCGAAGCAATTGATGGTATTGGCCCGGTATCAAATGTTGATGGCAGCCCCATTCACCGGGATGCCCCCAGATTTGAAGATCTTTCTACTGAAACACAAGTGCTCTTTACCGGGATTAAAGTAATTGACCTTCTTGAACCCTATTCCAAAGGAGGAAAAGTGGGTTTATTTGGCGGTGCCGGTGTTGGCAAAACAGTTATCATCATGGAGCTGATCAATAATATTGCAAAGAGCTATGCAGGTCTTTCGGTGTTCGGAGGGGTGGGTGAACGTACCCGTGAAGGAAATGATTTGCTGCGCGAAATGATTGAATCGAATGTAATACGCTACGGAAAAGAATTCAAAGAAAGCATGGAAAAAGGCGGATGGGATCTTTCCAAAGTTGATATGAAGGAACTTGCGCAATCGCAGGCTACATTAGTGTTCGGGCAAATGAACGAACCTCCCGGTGCGCGTGCACGTGTGGCGCTTTCGGGATTGGCTGTTGCCGAATATTTCCGCGATGGCGATGAAAAATCCGGTGGCCGCGATATTCTTTTCTTTATTGATAATATTTTCCGTTTCACACAGGCAGGTTCAGAAGTATCGGCTCTTTTAGGTCGTATGCCATCAGCGGTAGGATATCAGCCTACGCTTGCCAGCGAAATGGGCGCCATGCAGGAACGAATCACTTCAACCAAGCGCGGTTCCATTACATCAATACAGGCAGTGTATGTTCCGGCAGATGACCTGACCGATCCTGCTCCTGCTACTACATTTGCTCACCTTGATGCTACCACTGTATTGAGCCGTAAGATTGCCGAGCTGGGTATTTATCCTGCAGTGGATCCGCTTGATTCCACTTCACGAATTCTTTCTGCCGCTATTCTCGGTGATGAACATTATAATTGTGCACAGCGTGTAAAAAATATTTTGCAGCGTTATAAAGAATTACAGGATATTATTGCAATTCTCGGAATGGATGAATTGAGTGATGAAGATAAATTAGTTGTTACCCGCGCAAGACGCGTACAGCGTTTCCTTTCACAGCCCTTCCACGTTGCCGAGCAGTTTACAGGTTTAAAAGGAGTTATTGTGGGAATTGAAGATACCATCAAAGGATTCAATATGATCCTTGACGGGAAAGTGGACGAATATCCCGAAGCAGCCTTCAATCTTGTAGGAACCATTGAAGA
>JBDSOU010000015.1:0-5086 GCA_039914625.1 Bacteroidia bacterium
TTTGCCTTGAACCATTTTCATATTTCAGCATGGGCACTGGCGGTTCAATTCCGGCTGGTACTACTCTTTATGGTATAGGTGATATAGCTTTTCATAATCCAGGCGGAACAATATTGGTACAACTTAATAACACTTCGGTAAATTTTAGAATAGAATTAGTGGCAACGAGTACTGCGCTTATTAGTTTCCAGGGGTCGAATTCTCCGGGACAAATGAATGCTGCTTATATACCCTGCAGTCTCGGAATTGATGATTTACAAAATTCAAACGGAGTTTTATCGAATTTTCCAAACCCATTAACTGAAAAAACAAAGTTCATTTATACTTTAAAATCTTCGGGCAAGGTTTCTTTGAAAGTTTTTAATACCATTGGGCAAATTGTTAAAACAATTGTGCGAGACGAATTCCAGGGTCCGAATATTTACAGCTATGACTGGTCAGGCGATAATGATATGGGAAGAAAATTATATAACGGAATTTATTATTACACGCTTACGGTGAACGACAAAACTGTTCAGACAAATAAATTGATCATTTCGAGATAGCATCCTTTTTTAACAAAGCAGTTGAATAGCTGCCAAATTGCGGATTGTCGTCAACAATTTTTTAACCATTCACTTAAAAAGCATTTTAAATGCATACGCTACGGTTGAAAGTGCAATTGACCAACCAAAAAAACCAATAATTAATTTAGGCACCACTTTTTTTCGATGGCGGTAAAATTTTGCAGCCACAATTGACGCAATCGGAACTGAAATAATTACGGAGAAAAAGACCAAACCTCTGAAACCGTATCGCCATTTAATTTTTATAATTCTTCGGTTAAGCCGGGTAAAAATTTTTTTCGGTCTGCGGAGATGATGAGCAGTCCAGTTAAAGATAAACTCACCAAAGTGAAAGAAAATATAGGTACCGATAGCAGCCCCCGATCCGCAAATTAAAATGGTTTCAACAAATGACCAGTGTTCTGAGCCACCGGGGTTAATAATCATAAAAAATGGGGCGATTACAAATTTAACAATTGAGAGCAGCCACCAGCCTGCAACCTTATACCAATATGAAAGCATTAAATTTTCCTCCCGAAAGCAAGATCGCCAGCATCACCCAAACCCGGAACTATAAAAGACTGTGCAGTTAATTCTTCATCCACAGCACCGATCCACAAGGTAACATCTTCCGATAAATGACTTTTAACGTACACAATTCCTTCACTGCTTGCAATGGCTGCAACAATATGTACATGTGCAGGTTTGCCTCTTTCATATAATGCTTTAATGGTTTTTACCATGGATTGCCCGGTGGCAAGCATCGGATCAGAAATTACAACTACACGATTTTCCAGTAAAGGAGACGAAAGGTATTCGAGGTGAATATCGAAGGTGTTGTCTTTATGATGCCTGCGGTATGCAGATATAAAAGCATTGTCAGACTGGTCAAAATAATTAAGTATTCCCTGGTGCATAGGTAAACCGGCACGCAGAATTGTACCCAGTACAGGATATTCTTTGAGCACGGGAACAGTTGCAATTCCAAGCGGGGTAGTTACTTCTTTTTCTGTCCACGCTAATGTTTTGCTGATTTCATACGCAGCAATTTCACCAATGCGCTCCATGTTTCTGCGGAAACGCATACGGTCTTTTTGAATTTCACTATCGCGTATTTCAGCAATGAACTGGTTGAGGATGGAGTTTTGATTACTTAAAATGTGAACCATTGGGGATTGGAAGTTAGATCCCGATAGCTATCGGGATGGAATTTAATATTTTACTTTTTAAACCATTTTAACGGATAAGGAAGCTTATTTTTTTTAATTTGTAAAAATACTATTTCTTCGGCACCAAAGCTTCGATAAAATCGTGCAAGGTTTAAATCGTTTGATCCTTCAAAGTCAAGAATTAATTTTTTTTCAGAATGGTCCCTGATAAATGTGTCCATTAATAAAGGCATGGCTGCAGTTTCTTTTGCTTCTTCATCAGATCCTGAAAAAAGAAAAATTGTTTTGCCGTTACTTTCAATAAAAAAAGCACCGGATTGGAGGCCGGAAGTTGGAGGTTGGAATCTGGAGATTGCGCCATATATTTTAACAAGGTTTTTTTCTTTTGCTGTCTCAATTATTTTCAGAAGTGTTTTATAATTTTCCTCTTTCAGCTTGCTGATTTCTTTTCCTTTATTTTTTTTGAAAAGTTTTATTATTTTTTGCGGATCGGCATCTCTAATAATTGCAAGGTTGGACTTTGCTGCTTTTTTTAAATTGCGTTTTAAGTTATCGGAATAATTTTTATAAATGTTTTCATAAGTAGTATCCAGGTTCAAATGATGGGTAAGATTTTTTTTCTGAATAAAATCCGTTGTATCAAAATTAGTTGACGTATTTAAATTTATTTCAATGAAACGGAATTTTCCGGGAATGAATGTTAAGAAATAATTAAGGTTTTCTGCTGTTATTTTATTTTTTGAAAACAATCCTAATTGCTGGGTGAAAAACGGGGGGAATAAATATTCTGCTCCGTATTTTTTATTTTTTGTGAGCGGAAATACGGATTCATAATTGCCTTCAATCAAAGCATCCCAGCCGCGGCAAACCAAATCAAGATACCAGGAATACGCATACACGATTCCGTTAGTGGAATCGCGAATGCAGTTATCCCATTTGGTTTTGTCAATTTGTGAATGGGTGAGATAGTTAATCACAGTAAAAATTTAGACTTAATAAAAAAAAACTTTTTAGCAACTATTTGCGCCACTCGTAAAAGGTTTCCTACTGAATGACAAATGTGTGTACATCAACTCGCCATTTCCACCATCTGCTCATACACCGCTTTCCAGCCTGCCCATAATTTATTTTCACTTAACGATTCGTTGTGCCACAGGCTGATGAATGTTCCGTTTACGGCTTTTACTTCTTCAATTAAGGGTTGAATATAACTCATGGCTTCTTCGGGGGGAACTTTCATATAATATTTAAGTGTGGCATCCATTGCTGCAAACGGATGAATCCGCAACGGTGTTGTCTGTTCCATATCAAGATCGTAAAAATAAAATGTCGAACAGATGCTTGCCCTGAACCCGACTTGCAACGCATATCCCATTGTGTAATCATCAGTAATATCCAGGTCAATCAGGTTGCGGTAAGTGGAAGGCATTTTTAAAATCAGGAAATGTTGCCGGCTTTTGGTGACTTCTCTTTTTAAAATTTTATTCAGAACGTTTACTTCCTTTTTAAAATTGTTTTTATTTTTATTGGAACCGTAAGAAGGGTGTATGCCCACTTCAGAATAATCAGCGAGGGATTTTATCAGCGAACGTAATTTTTTACTGTCAGCAGGAACGTTTTTATCATTCACCCCATACTCGCCAAGCAGCATGAAATAAATGGTTTTGAATTTATATTTATCCTGGATTTGGAGCTGGTAGTCAAATGTATCATACGGATCATCGGCAGCACCAATTAATACTTTTGTGCGCAACGCAAGGTCTTCAAAATCCATGTTGACGATGGAGCGCGCATAGGAGCCGACACTTCGCATCAGTCCTTTTTCAAGGAACGCGTACGCATTGTCAATATCAATTGTAGAAATGTACCTGTATTTTTTTTGTGCAAAAATTAAATCAGGAAATCGTTTCTGCAATTCTTCTTTTATTTTTAATGACCAAATGTTGACCAGCGGTTTGTCAAGAAAATTTTTCTGGTACGCTACGCTTTCGCGTGTATCATAACGGTCGTGCTCATCGCGGATGTGCGGAAGGTATTCTTCATAACGGCTCACAAGGTAAAAGCTTGCCGCAAACGGGTCGAACGGAAAAACATATTTAGGATGGGTTGCAAAAAATGCTTTGGTGCCACTCCAATCGAACACGGAAAGATTCTGATCTTCTATTCCTTTTTCAAAAAGAAATTTTGATGCATAAAAAAATAATTCGTTGCCCAAAGCATGATCGCTGTAATTTAATTTAGCTCCTGCATAAGCGATAAATTCTTCTTTGTTTGTTGTAAGATTATATTTGACTCCGAGCAAATCATTAAAGATGAGATCAAAAATATATTTGAGACGGGGGGTAACGGAAGTAATATAAATTAACAGCATCTCTGAGAAAATCAGGTATGTGCGACAATTTCTGTTTTATTAATTTCAAGCAATGAATTCTCTTCCAGCAATTCAATAATTTTATCAATGCGCAACGCAAAAAAGCTCAATAAGGCAGCATTTTTAATATTACCTGTTCTCACAAAAATAAGTTTTATTGGAACTTTTTTTAAAATAAAAGATTCAAGAAAATCATTGTCCTTTGTAATTATAACCCGGTTTTCGTTTGCAGCAAGCTCATTAATTACAAAATCTTTGGTTTGATTTTTCTCTGGTAATTGCAATGTGTGAACCGAATCAAAACCTTTTGAGCACAAAAAGTCTGAAAGTGATTTAGGCAGCTGAGCATCTACAATAAAATTCACCAGGCGATTCGGTAAATACTTTTAATTTGTGTCAACTTTGCCGCATACTCAATGCACGCCAAAAAGTCTTCCTTTTCCAAATCAGGATAATCAGCCAGCAGCTCTTCGATGGTCATGCCTGATGCTAAAAGCTCTAACATAGAACTAACCGGGTAGCGAAGTCCGCGAATAGTTGGTTTTCCATGACAAATTTCAGGATCAATGGTAATTCTATTTATTAATTCCTGAGACATTTTTAAAAGATTGATATCATATTTGTTTTCAAAGATAATTTATTTTAGACAATTTGGTTATTTTTTAATTACCTTCACATCTTCAAATCTCCTGACCATGAAAAAACTCTCCGCACTTCTTCTCTTAATTTCTGTGGCAATCTTTTTTATTTTCAGTTGCCAAAAAGATAAATCAACAACTTACCCTGGCGGTGACAGCAATTATGTTTCCATCAGAACAACCGTTACCGGAATGGTTCTCGATGAAAGCAATGCACCGTTAACAGGAGTAACCGTAACCGCTTACGGAGAAACTACTACAACCAATCAATACGGAACTTTTGTTTTAAAAAATTTGAATGTAAACAAAGACCGTTGTGTGTTGCAATTTGCGAAAGCAGGATTTTTTAACCGTTCGCATGGA
>JBDSOU010000184.1:0-11621 GCA_039914625.1 Bacteroidia bacterium
TATTGAATTAATGACTTCCGACCAAACATTTATTGATTCAATTGAACTTTCAACAAGCAGTGTTAAAGCTGTTACAAATCGTTTTGACAAGTGGCGACTATCTCTGCAAGATATTCTTGGAGTAGGAACAAAAGAACCGAGATGTTTTACACTTCAACTAAAGAAAGAACTCTTTGCATCCAACGACACTTGTGCAATTTGCGGAAACAAAATTCGCAACATTGATGATTCAGCGGTTGACCACATCAAACAATATTGGACAGGCGGAAAAACAATTCCCGACAATGCACGACTGACACACCGCTATTGCAACAACGCCAGACCGAGAATAGAAGAAAATTGAAAGTGCATCGCTTCGTGGGAAGAGAAGAACTACAGCTAACAGAAAGATAAATGCAAATTTTTAAAAGAAGGGCTTTGTTCGGTAATCAAACAGTTGTGCTTTCTATGAGCAGTGTCGGTTATTTGAAGTGTGTGCAAGTAATCCCTTCTTTTAAAAACTTCATTTATCCCTTATGCGTTATACGAAACCCGTGCGCTTCGATTGAACTGTATCGCAACTTCAAACAGTACCGCAAGCCGGACAAGCCGTTTTGGCTATCCCTTCGCAAAATAAAAAGAGAAACACGCCTTTTAAAATTTTTAAATTTGGCGTGTTTCACATTTTATTTTACCCCAAAACGCTCCCACAACTAAGATGAACTTTCACTCCTTAACCAATTTCCCATTCACCACAACACCTTTTACATCTTTTATTTTGTAAAAATAAATTCCTTCTCCAAGCTGTGAAACAGTAACCGAGGCATCCCTGTTAAACTTCTTGTCCATAACTTCTCTACCTGTTGCATCATATAAAAAAAATTCTATTGCTGCAAAATTCATGGTTGAGTTTATATGAATTATATCATGTAATGGATTGGGATAAATAATTACCTCATTCACCTTGGTTGTTATTGGATTATTTATACCAGTCGTAAAATTTCCAAGAGAATCTAATTTCACAATAAATATATCTCGCTCCTGACCGCTAGACGTGGCTGAATTGAATTTTGTTCCTGCAAGTAGAACCCCGCCATCAGCAGCAGCCCGCACACACCATAAAAAAAGATAATCATTATTGTGAGAAATAAGTTTTTCCCATTGCGGCTGCATGTTGTTGTCGAATTTTATAATTCTGAACCACGCCTGAAGAGGTTGAAACCATGAATAATTCCAATTATAAGTACTGCCTAAAAAGATTTTATCCGAATCAATGAAATCCATACTTCTGTTTCCTGTATATTCAGATGTATCAATCGAGCCGATTATTGTATCGTGAAGCACATTGTAATTTAAATCAACAATCTGACATTTTAACTGAAAAGCAAATGAAAGATAACATCCCCCGATATTTGAAACAGCAAATGACGAATCGGAAATCCATTGCGCTGTTATTTCTGTATAATTCGATTGGCAAGTATTTATCGTAACGATAGTATCAACAGCCCCTAAATTATTTATTTGCACTGCATCAATGTTTCCCGTAAAAGGTAATTTGAAGCCAGTACCAAAAAGCAAATAACCTGAAGAATTAGCAAGTTGTAACATATCATTGCCTGACTGGAATAATGAATCACCCATATAAAATGATTGCAATGAATCGCCATTAAGACCCAACCTATAAAACATTATTTGTCCGGACAGCCCATTGTTTGCTGCCGCATTACCAGAAACCAATAGCTCATTTTGAAGGCTCTTGCGTACATGGTTTGCAAAATGTTTATAAGTTGTGTCGCCAATCAATTTTTCATCAAGAATATTCAAATTGTTATCAAATTTTAAATACCAGATTAGCTCATTTGAGGCGCTTTGTGCTTTTTTAGTGCCGATGGAAACGAACGTGGTATCATTAACTTTTATAAGTTTACACAATTGAGCATAACCATTTGCATAAGGAATAAGTAATGTTTTTAAACTATCTCCTGCTGGACTCAATTTTATTATTAAGTTAGAATAATTGTCGGTATTTCCGGTATTAATTCCTTTTATACAAATTATATAAAAATTACCCGCTGAATCTTCTAGGGCATCCTTGACAAGTTCATCATCTGGAGTTGAATAAATATATTCGAATGACTGAGCTTTACAAAGCGCAGTCAAAAGAATTAATATGATTGTTTTTAAAATAATTTGCATTATTATTCATGATATGGGACACAATGCCCGTAAATTACATCACATGTATGATACATATAAAAGGGAGAACCTCCATTTTGATAAACATGCATATTATAACCAATTATTATTGTTGAAGTACCAATTATTGGATATTTAGCTATGCATTGTATGCCAACAGTTTCGCAAGGAAGGTCTACTGTTTTCTTCATGCATAAATCAGTTTGTCCTTGCCAAATACAAGAAGGATGTGTTGAAGGATAAGCAACAGTAAAACAAGTGGTACATCCAGGAGCATTACAATTTAAAAAAGGGTCAATAAAACCACTCCAAATATTTGCCACATAATCACATGCTGGCATAGCTCTGCATTGCGGACTTAATCTTCTTTGAATCTCTTTTGCGGCCCAAGATGTTGTACTTGTGTTTGTGCCACATCCCCAACCCGTGAAGGGTCCATCTGCCCACCAGTCACTATTATAGGAACAGTTTATTCCTATCAAAGGAGAATTAGCTACCCAAGTAATCACTCTTAACGTTGCTGTCTGATTACTATTTGTATCATCAGGATTAAAATTTGTGAATTCAAGATCAACAACAATATTAAAAGGCTGATTAATACTATCGAATCTAACTCGATTCGCAGCGTTTACAGTAGAATCAAGAATAACAGTCCAAAAAGAGTTCATATTTAAGCCAGCGTACATATATTCACCAGTGAGGACATCTTTCGAAAAAGACATGGCAAAATTAAGAGTATCTGCTGTTAATTCGTAATAATCGCTGTCAGGGAAGCCAGTATGAAAATTCAAAGCCGCTTCCATAACTAATAAAGCATCCTGCGCCTCATAACTATGAAATGAAGGAGTTGTCTGACGTGTTTGAGTTATAAATGTATTCATACTGTCCACCATATCTCTGTCATCAATACGTAAGGCATTTAAAGAGTTATTTGAATTGAAATGCCTGCCTTTCACAATTTGTTGTTCTTTTTTACAGCTAAAGAATAACAATGCAATGAAAAAAATTGGTGATAAAATTTTTAATGTTTTCATAATTTTTTGGTATTAGTTTTTAAGTGCCTACTCTTTAAAGGATTTTGGCTTCTTCCCTTTTTTATGTGAATAATTGAATGATTCGATTTTATATTTATGGAAAAGTAACAATAATAAAAATATAAATGGAAATTTTTTAAAATAATTTTATGTGCAATTCTCTTTTTAAAAACAAACAAGAAAAAAAAGAAACGATATTATCACAAAACAACCGGAAGCGCAATGAACCCCACCGAAAATGCAAGCCCAAAATGCGCCTGCTTCTATTAAACATTGTTCAAAATTGTTAGCAACTTTAAAGTTTTATCTACCCCACCATTGTTTCTGTTAAACTTATTCTTAATAAATTTGATGCTGTTTTAAATTCATCCTCAAGCATAACAGAACTCTTATCAAAAATTATTAATAATCTAAAAAAAATATCATGAAAAACTTAACTAACCAATTCCATCGTACTTTATTTGTTATTGTAATTTTAATGTTTCTTAATTTTCAAAATGTATTTAGCCAGCAATTAGCTGTTACAATTACTCCGGGTTCTACAAAATGTACCCATGGTGCGGACGGAATATTGACTGCAAATCCATCGGGTGGTACTGCTCCATACTCTTTCCTGTGGAGCAACAGTTTAATCACTCAAACAATCAATAATCTTGCACCCGGTACTTACACTGTAACTGTTACTGACATTGACGGTGCTTCTGCTACAAAGAGCTATCATTTGTATTCATGTTGCACAGGCACATATCTTATTGAAGGTGATGTATTGTTAAGCAGCTTGGTCGGCAGTCCCTTTGTAGCTCTAAGCGGTAGTACCGCAATTGTTTATACTAACTTCAATTGCAATCCCGGTTTGCCTTATAATACTGTCGCATTAAACGGAACCCTGCATATTGATATGCCCTGTAATTTTTCAAATCTTGAAATGGTTTGCGGACCGGATGCTGAAATAATTGTTGATGCAACTGACTACATTCAGATGGGTGATGGTTGTAATTACCTTCACGCATGTGGTGGAAAAATGTGGAAAGGAATTACTTTAACCGGAAGTCAGCCGGGTCAGCCTGCACTCGTTATTGGTGCAGATACATGGATTGAAGATGCACAGGAAGCTGTAGTTTCTGAGAGCGATGCAGAATACTCGATAAACAATGTAATATTCAATAAAAATCACTTTGGTGTTGTCGTAAACGGAGTGGGCAACCCAAACCCCGGCATAATAAATCATACGACTTTTGCAAGCAATGTATTAAATACGAATGGAACTCTTGGAGCGCCTGATCTTTGCCTCCCGCCTTATGCAGGTAAGCGTGCAAAAACAGGTGTTGAACTTAATGGAGTGGGTCCAATGACTGTAGGCTCTACGGATGCAATTTATGGGCAGCCAAATACATTTCGGAATCTTGATTATGGAATATATATTGACAGCAGATACATCTCATGTACAGTCAGAATTGTTAATAATAATTTTGTTGATATGCCCTTTGCTTCACCAAATACTTATGATAATGGTTGGGGAATTTGGTGTACTTCAGCAATCGGATTTAGTCTCTTTCAGGTTTCAACTTTAAATATTGGAGGATTTAATTCAAAAGAACCTAATACATTCACTGACTGTCATGGAGGCATTCTCAGCCAGGGCAACACCCAATCAACAGTTGTAAACAATACTTTTATAAGGTGTCCGGATAATACAACTGTTTCTTCAACTTTTAATGGGGCAGCCATTCGTTTTAGAAGGGCAGACCGTCCTTCCCAAATAACCATTGACCATAATTACATTAATCATAGCAACAGGGGAATTCATATTGTAAATATACAGAATAGTCCTGTTGAAATCATGTTCAATGTAATTAATGATCCGCCAAATAACATTTGGAATACATTTGGAATAAGCTCTGTAAATGTTTTTCCGGCACATGGACCCGGAAGTGTGTTTATTCGTGATAATCAAATCCGTTTTTGCAGAACCGGGATCAACCTGACTAATAATGGACGAACACAAGTTAAAACAGACAACCACATCAGATTTACTTTTAACAATACATCAACAATTCCGGTTAATGTACGCTATGGAGTGCGAGTACAGGGCGCCAGTAGAGAAAATACGGTAGATGGTAATACTATAGAAAGAACTGGAATAATCAACCCGACAATCAATTTTGAAGATAAGTTTTTTGGCGTCTCAGTTGAAAGTTCAGATGGGAGTATCGTAACAAATAATACAATCATACGAATGGGAGATGCCATTCGGTTTGCAAATGTTTTTGCGCAAGACCAAACCGTAACATGCAACGATATGCAAAGCAATTTCAACGGAATCAAACTCGATAATGCTGATATTGGAAACCAATATATTGACCCTGCCGGCAACGCAGCGGCACAGGATAACCAATGGAATACTTATTTTGGTTTTTGTATTAAAGGTTTAAATCAATTATTCCCTACAGAATTTAACACACAATCTACTTCTTTTCCTACAATATGGTATCCTGACCCCGGAACTCAATTCCCTCCAAATCTATATCCATTTCCAAATGCACCAAGCGCAAACAATTGCAGCCTTGCGCCATCCTGTCCTGATTGTGACCGCGAAAGAATGGCAGAAATAATTAATGAAGAAGGAAATTTTACCTCGTTAAGTCCAGATCAGCAATATGCTGCAAGGAAAAACGTCTTTTTTACTTTGGCAGATGATACACTGCAAATGTATCTTGGCGATAATTATGATTTGATTTTCAGAAACTTTTATGACAGTTCAATGACTGGTAATTTAGGTCAGCTTCTATCAGTATATAATCATATTTCAGATAATGATACAACACTTGCAAATTCCATAAACAGCTCTATAAATCCAGACAACAACATGGAATGGAATGAAGTGATGCTATATGAAATTTACCTTGCTACATGGGCAGCAGGAATTTATGAACTAAGTGAAAATCAATACAACATTCTGTATGGCATTGCCATTCAAAATCCATTAACAGGAGGTTTGGCTGTTTATGGCGCCCGTGTAATGCTTGATTTGGAGATAGATGATATTACCACGGAAGTTGGACGTTTTTCAAATCCCAATTCCGGTATATCAAATAACCTAACTCATGAAACAATAATTGTTAATTCTTCTTCCAGTTCGTTGTATTATTCTTTAGATGATGGTGTATCAGGAACGCTTTCTATGTACAATATGTTTGGACAATTAGTTTTAAAGAAACAATTAGTTGGAAAGGAAAGCAGGATTGAAATAAATTCAAGCCAGTTTCCACCCGGCACATATTTTTATTCTGTTGCTTCATCAAATGATGTTATTGAAAAAGGCAAAGTAATAATCATAAAATGATTTTACGTTTTTTGCCGTTGTTCTTCCTTATTTCATTTGGGACTAAAGCACAAAATCTTGTGCCCAATATGAGTTTTGAAGATACAATTGCATGCAGTTTAACATTAAAACCTTATGCACCTGAATGTGCGCCTCCATGGTACACAACAAGGGGCAGTCCAGACTATTGTAGCACTAACTATTCATGTCCTGCCACAGTTCCTCCGAATAATGTTCCATTTGGCTATCAATATCCACGCACTGGAGATGCGCATATTGGTTTACTAATTCGTGGTTATCCAATCTTTAATCCTAATGTAAGAGAATATTTTGGTGTTGAGCTTATAGATACATTAAAAGCAAACCGCATTTATCGAACAGAATTTTATGTTTCGTTAGCAAATACATGCCGTTATGCAACCGATGCAATTGGCGCACACTTTTCAGATACTTCGACAGCCAATCCCAATGCGCCACATTTATGGATTCCATTAATTCCACAAATTGTAAATCAACCCGGAAATATTTTAAGTGATACAATGAATTGGGTGCTCGTCAGCGATACGTTTGTGGCACAAGGCGGAGAAAAGTATATGACCATTGGTAATTTTTTTAATGATTCCAATACTGCCTTTATTAATACCTATCCGAACAATCCATACCTTTCTATTTATTATTTTATTGATGATGTTTCAGTAGTTGACATTACAACGGGCATTCAGGAAAATAATGTTTCAAGTTTGGTTACAATTTACCCTAACCCTGTTATAGAATCCCTTACTGTAAGTAGCATTTTTATTTTTTCAGAGATTTTAATAACTGATATTTCAGGCAAGGTAATTTATTCAAATAATAAAAAAGCAGTTAGTAAAAATTTGAAAATTGACAGCAGCAATTGGAAGCAAGGAATTTATTTTATTTCAATTGTTACCGAAAAGGGAAGAACAATAAAAAAAATAGCAAAACTTTAGTCAAAAAAATATGCAACAATGAAAAAAATCTCATCCCTTATATTTGTTTTTGTTTTAATGATTTGTTTAAAATCATCATCGCAAACCTTGCGCAAAAGTGGTACTTTAGACCACTTGGAATTATTGAAACAGCAGGATGGCAGAATTGAACAAAACATGGATGCTGTTGAAAATAACTTACAGGCATTTCTTAGTTCAGATAATTCATTCAAAAAACTTTCTACACCTGTTATAGTTCCAGTTGTTGTTCATGTAATCTGGAATACTGCTTCTCAGAATATTTCTGATGCACAAGTATTTTCACAGATTGATGTTTTGAATGAAGATTACTTCAGGTTAAACCCAGACACGGTGAACACCCCTGCACTCTTTCAGTCAGTGGCGGCAGGTGCAAATATTCAGTTTTGTCTCGCACAGATTGACACTAACGGATTACCCTTTAATGGTATTCACCGTGTTCAAACAACTGTTACTTCTTTTACTCAAAATAATAATGTTAAACATACCTCAACAGGAGGCACTGACATTTGGAATCCAAATCAATACTTGAACATGTGGATTTGTAATCTTTCGGGTGGCATACTTGGTTATACTCAGTTTCCGGGTGGTCCTCCTTCTACGGAGGGAGTTGTAATCCTTTATAATGTTTTTGGAAGAATTGGAAATTTGTTATCTCCATTCGATAAAGGTCGAACAACCACTCAGGAGGTTGGACATTATTTTTATTTATATCCTATTGCAAGCTTTCCATGCGCAGGTTTAAATGCAAACGATTGTAACGCTCAGGGTGATAAAGTTTGCGATACGCCACCTGCAACCCAGAGTTTCGGTTGTCCTCCCCCTACTCAAAATTCTTGTACGGAAACAAATCCTTTTCCCCCTCCTTATACAATGGACATGCCTGACATGACAAGTAATTTTATGGGCTATTCTGATGACTCTTGTATGAATCTTTTTACACAAGGTCAGGCAGCGAGGATGAATGCAACCATTAACTCTTACTATACATGGATGTTTAGTACAAGCCTTATTTGCCAGCCAAATACGATAAATGAGAACAATCCTGAAACTAACATTATTTTATTTCCCACCTTACTAAAAGATGTGCTGCAAATAAAAAGCTCTGCATTCATTATTTTAAATGTTGTTATTATAGATGAAATGAACAAAGAAGCAATGAGATTTTCAAATCTCAATCAAAAGGAAGTTCATTTAAATCTATCTTCACTTAAACAAGGGATTTATTTTGTAGAAATTACAATTAATAACAACAGCGTGTTTAGGAAAATACTAAAAATATAACTGCGTAATTTCCATTATAATAATAATTTTCTTCTGGGCGTTTCCTTCTTTTTCCGCTCATGATATTTTCGTTTCCAATTAATATTTACGAGTGAGCGGAAAAGATGGTCGGGCTTTCCATGAAATTTATCCCGATATTTCATCGGGAATCACTAAAGCGGCATCTCGTTTCATAAAAAACTTTCGTCCTATAAAAAAATACCCTGATGAAAAATCAGTGTATTTTTTTATTATGAATTTTTTTTCGTTTCTATTGTGCAGGCAAAGTTTCAGTAGTAAAAGTGATGCTTGAGTTATTTTCATTTTGTTTCTAACTTATTTCTGGTTCCATTTCCCCTGCCAATTCATTCAACTGCAAAATATTTACATCCTCCAAAATCATTTTTTTATACCCGGCTTTTTCAATAATGACCGTTACCTTGCCCGTAAATTCTTCGGCAGTCGCTTCAAGGTTTTTCTTAAAATCAGCAACTACTTTTTCAGCTTTTTCTACAACACTTATTTGTACATCCTTTAATGTCTCTCCGGTTATTTTATCTTTAAATCTTCCGCCATAAGCTTTTCTCTTTCGTCCATAGCAAATTACTCTTCTCAAAAATTTATACTCCTGGCATTCAGGTTCATATTTATCCTTCAATACTTCCATCATGTGATCAATATTATATTTAAGCAAATGATACGCTTCCTTTATCAGCGTTCGCAATATGACATGATGCGATGCGCTTTCACTTCTTTTATTATTATATAATGGAATCTTAATGCAATATTTTTTAATCAGCACCTGTAATTCAACCAGCATTTCATCTTTCAAACCATATTTGTACAAGCTCTTTTTCTGCTTAATCACCTTCTTTAAAATCATTACGCATTTTTTTACAAACAATTCATCTTTTGCCCTGTTCAAATCGCTGAAGCTGCAATGCACGGCTTTCAACATAGTAAGATCGTTTGCATCACGACTCCGCGCTTCCATCAGCCCGGTCATTTTCCGCGACAGCGTAATCATCTTCGTCTTCAGGTTGCTCTTATCCATTGTGATGCCGCTGTTTCCTCCTGTCACAAGAAGGGATTCTTCCCACATCCTTCCCTCCAGCTCATTCAGCTTACTCACTGCTTCATTCAACATGCTTATCTCACCAGTGAGATGCTTTTTCTCTTTAAAATAATAGCATACGCATGAAATCATGTGGAATTTTCCAAGTTCTTTTCGTTTCATCTTGTCAATTATGTTTAATACGTTTTATGATTTACTGATTCCGTTTATGATAATTAACAATGCCTACGAAAAGCCTTAAATAAAGTTTCATGCTTACACATTCCGGTTACTTGCAGACCTATTCCGGCAGTGCTTCCATGCTTTTGTAATCTGTTACGGCTTTACAGCAAAGCGTAACCCACCGCTTGCAATAAAGAACTGCTCCTATGAACAATAATTCCGCATTTCTGCATAAAAGAACCGCTTCTTTGCTAACTGTTACCACATCTTTGAAAAAGTGAACCGCATCATTGCAACTTTTTCCGGTTTACTTGCAAAAGCAATCGGTATGATTGCAACTGCTTCCCAAATAAATGCAGGGATGAAACTTTCGCTTTACATGAGATTTTAAAAAGAAAAAACAGAAACAGTATCGGTTAACAACCGTCACCGCATTGAACCCCGCCCTGATTGCAAGCACATTTTTATTTTTTTCTTTTCTATTTGTTTTAGGCTAAAAAAATAAAAAAGAGCTTGCAGCCAACACACATATTAGAGCGTAACGACCATCGCAATGCGAGTGTAAACCCATCCGGAAGCGTAGTCGGGTATTCGTATAACAGTAAGATTAAAAGAAATTTTTTTAAAAAGGGTTTTGTTCGATTAGTGAAGTATTGTGCAAGTAAGTTATATTTGTGGTTAATGAAACGGAGTAGCTATGAATCCCTTTTTAAAAAAACTTCTTTAATCCCTTCTTCGTTATGCGCAACTCTTGGCGGCAGTGCAAACTCGAAATTTTTGTGGAAGAAACGAACAGAAATAAACACAGCCAATCTTGAAGGTAGCTTTATTCATATTGATTTTGACAAATCTTTTCTTGGGGGTTAAGTCAAACGCCCAAGAATCTGCAAAATTTGATTTTAAGGAGAAGGTGGACAGTTTTGTAAAAAAGTATTCGGCTGACTTTTCGATTAATAATGATTGGTACTCTAAGTCATTCTTGGAATCTACTATTGAATATAACTCAAATTACAACGGTATTTGGAAAAGGGGATTAACTTTCAAAAAAATGGTTACTGATAGCAATATCAACCAAACCTCTGAATTAAGAATTCGTGTTTTCTTTTATCAATTTGAAACGGAAAAAGAATGCGTTGCCGTTCAGGATAGTTTGTACGACCTTCTCCTTAATCCTAAGTCAGCAATCTCAAAAACGTATTCCGTTCTCCTTTGTGATAAAGAAATTGTTGGTTGTTTTCTAAGTCATGGAAAAGGTGATTTATGGATTAAATTCAAAGAGCAATTACTTAATACTTTTGGGATATCCCGCTGCCCATTAATTCAAACACATTGATGTGACAACTTCGCGGACAAGAGTAGAGTATGCGCATAACAGTTAAATTAAATAAATTTTTAAAAAGGGGGCTTTAAACGTGATACAAAGAGTTGAGCATTTAACAAGCAGAGTGGGTAAAGGAACAGTAGAGCTACGAAACCCCCTTTTTAAAAACTTCTTTAATTCCTTCTTCGTTAGCCGCAATGCTTTGGCGACACTGCAAACTTGAAACTGACTGCAAGAAACGAACAGAAATAAACACAGCCAATCTTGAAGGTAGCTTTAT
>JBDSOU010000092.1:0-5551 GCA_039914625.1 Bacteroidia bacterium
TATCTTGCCTGGACAAAGAAAGTACCTGCATTTATTCCGAAATTTTCCCTGTTTAAACCCTCCGTTGTAAAATTTTCATTAAAAAAAGTTTTGAGAAGAGAATACTCAGGATTATTTGCAGCGGTGATCGGCTTTCAATATGTTGACTTGTTTCGGGAATATTTTTCGGGAAAAAAGTTGGAGTTTAATGCTTTTGAAATATCTGTCTTATCTTGTGCGGTCATCCTCACCCTCGTGTTAAAATACCTGAAAAAGTTCACGACTGTTTTAAATTAAATTTTCAAATTGAGACTGTTAAATTGATTCAGGATAGAATCAATGCAACTCCTGCCCCGCAAATAATCACAACCAGTTTATATAGGTTAAACCGGTGCGTGTTATTGGATTCAAATAGAATAGTAGTACTGATATGCAGAAAAATTCCGATTACAATTGCCATCATGCGGTCAAAATAAACTGCAGCATTCATTAGAAATTTTTCATTCAACAGTTGACTTGTCAGGGAACCTAACGGAGCCATGCTTGCAAAAAGAATGAGATAAAAAATTGCGGAAATTTTTTTTGTACCGGATGCAACTAACATGCTCATCAGCGCGAAAGCCACAGGAATATGATGCAAAATAATACCTGTAAGCAATGAATAGTTAGCACCACCTGCTGTAATTATTTTTCCTGATAAAGGCATTCCTTCAAGATAAGAATGAAAACACAAACCGATCATCATGGCCAACGGAAATGTTTTTTCAAGTTCATGATGTATATGTATATGTCCATGCTCAATTCCTTCTGAAAAAAATTCAAGAAATATCTGGATAAAGAAACCTGCCAGTACATATACACCGATATGGCTGTCGCTGCTTTGATACACCGAAGGAATAAGATGCAGCACACTTATTGCAAATAGAAAAGCCCCTGTAAATGCCAGAGAAAGTTTCAGCACTAAAGCATTTGTTTTTTTGAAAAGAAAAAATGCTGACCCGCTTACAATAATGCTGAAAAATAAAAGCAGGTATTCGAACAGGGTCATTTAAGCTTCAGGATTACGTGTACTTTCACTTTCATTTTTTCTCTGCGATAATAATTAATCTCTCTGAGCGCTGTTCATCAAATTTATCAAGTGTATAGTTTCCAAAGATATTTTTAATTGTTAATCCTGCATGTTGAAAATATCTTTCAAAATCTTTTAACGTAATTGCCTGTACAACTTCTTCAAACTCATAATTCCTACCACTATCTGTAAACTGAATTTTTTTTATGATAAACCCATGTTCAACTTTCTTATGGATATCAAAGGAAATTGAATCAACAGTTTTTGTTTCTTCTTTTTTTAATTCCCTCAGTACTTTAACCACGTTCATAAAATCAATAATATATTTACCGCTCTTCTTTAACGCAATTGCAGCACTGTCCACTGCAAGCTGCTGATCATGATCATGACGAAAATAACCGATGCTTGTAAAAATATTAAAAACCAAATTAAAATAATTTGTCCTGAAAATTCTTCGCATATCATGTACATAAAATTCCAAATGCTCGTTTTCAAATTTCTTGCAATCGGCAATGCTTTGTTTTGATAAATCAATCCCCGTCACATCAAAACCAAGGCTGTTAAGGTATTTGGCATGCCGTCCTTTACCACAAGCCTGATCAAGCATATTGCTGTTGCCGGGAGGTTCCAGGAAATTGATAATAGTATCAAGAAAAACTTTTGCTTCAGCATCATTACGATGCTTGTACAGCAAATGATAATAAGGGGAATCAAACCAGGACTTAAACCAATCCATGAGGGGAATGTGAATTAAAATATGAATTTACGAAAGTACGAATGAAACATTGAAGTTTTAATATTTTCTGATTCTTATCAATTTCAAAAATTCTATTTTTACAAAAAATTACTCCTTTGAAAAAACCGATTTCAGGAAGGAAATTTCCGGTAATAAGTATTCGCATCAGGCGGCCGAGACATTCAGCAGCGGGTCTTGCTCCCGACATGAATATTCCTGTTGATGCGTTAAAACCTAAAATTCATTCCTTCAGTTACAACAAAGATTTTTTTGAAGAAAAGGAGCTGAATGATCTTAACGGGATAAAAGATCAATTGTCACAACCTGGTGATAGTGTTCACTGGTTTGACATACAGGGGTTTGGTGACAGAAAATTTTTTGAGGACCTTGCGGAGTATTTCGGATTTCACAGATTGGAAATGGAAGATGTATTTAATATGTACCAGCGCCCCAAAGCTGATGAATACCCGGGGCACATTTTTTTTATTTCGCGCATTTTATCTGAAAATAATGGAGCACTTTGTAATGAGCAATTGAGTTTAATATTAGGAAAAAATTATGTGATAACGTTCGAGGAAAATTATAACAACAAATTTGAAAATGTACGTGAACGGATTCGCAAATCAAAAGGATACCTGCGTTTACAGGGAGCCGATTACCTCGCTTATGCACTAATGGATGCTGCAATTGATTTGTTTTTTCCATTGCTTGAAAAAATCGGTGATCGCTTAGATGAACTGGAAGACGAGCTGATCTCTGCTCCCACCCGGTCTTCTATGAATAAAATTCTGATGATAAAACGCGAATTGATTGTTTGCAGGAGATCTATCTGGCCCGAACGTGACAAGATCAATGATCTGATCCGCTCTGATTTTCCATTCATCGCTGAAAACAGCAAAATCTATTTTCGTGATTCGTATGATCATTGCATCCAAATTCTTGACATTGTGGACAGCTATAAAGAAGTTACTGCCAGCTTAATGGATGTATATCTTTCCAGCGTCAGCAACCGCCTGAACCAGGTGATGAAGGTGCTAACTATCATCAGCACTATATTTATTCCGCTCACATTTGTTGTAGGATTATACGGAATGAATTTTGCTCACACCGACCCGCGCACCGGAAAAGATCTACCTCTTAATATGCCTGAATTGTACAGCCCTCATGGATATATTTATGTAATGCTTGCCATGTTAGCTATTGTAATTCTGCAGGTTTATTTTTTTTTCAAAAAAGGGTGGCTTAATTTAAAGTCACGGGAATTTTAACTCCAGGTGCACCGGGAATTTCCTGATATTTTAAAAAATCATTTCGCAAACTTCATTCTTCTGATTTGCGTTTTTGCAATTCCGAAAATTAAAAGCAGTAACAAAGGAACTATAGTATTAATAATTTGCCAAAGTGTTTTGCTGCTATTTACTAAAGTTTTGTCGAGCAATCTTAATTTTATTTCTTTTGAACGCACAGAAATCAGTCCTGAGTCATCGCACAAATAATCAATCGCATTAAGAATAAAATTTTTATTGCCATACGTTTGCCCTGTATAGCGATCGTACCCGAGAGGAAACGGGTTTTCATTTGCCTTCCGGTAATCATTGCGTATAACATCACCGTCAGAAACAATAATCATTTTTGTGGAAACACTGCTTTCTTTAAATCCGATATCCTTGTTCTCTGCAATAACAGGAGGAATACGATTTGCAAAATCAGATTGAAATGTTCCTTCTAACAGCACTGCAAGAATTTTATAGTGCTCATTAAACATTTTAGGATCGGGTTCTTTTCTCATAATCTCCAGATCCACTCTTACGGGGGCTTTTACAACGCGGGTATATTTTGATGTGGTAAGCAAAACGGTTTTTTTCAACTCATGACTGCCTACAGTATCCATGCTGCTTGCAAACTGAAAACGAATGGCGTTAAGATTATTTACTATCGGATGCTTTGACTCCGGAAATACCAATGGAAAATAAAACCAGGGCAGCAGTTTTTGTTGCGGACGTCCGCCTGATGCGCCAACTACCATAGGAATTGGCGCTGCCTGCAAATCTTCGACCAGGTCATAGTTGATACGCACACCATAGCGGAATAACATATCATCAAGATTCAAATCTCTTGCTGTTGCAATAGCTTCGCTGCTTTGAGCCAGGCTGTCCATTTCTGCAATCATGGGATCAAGAAGCCATAGCACTTTTCCACCTTTCATAATAAACTGGTCAATCAGAAATTTATCTTTTTCATCAAAAGCCGAATCGGGTTTTGCAATGATGATGGCTCTATAGTTTTTTAATGCATGGAGGTTACCTTCAATTTTTTTCCGTTCCACGTTGTAGGAGCCTTTCAGTGTATTAAAAATATCCACCGTATGGTTCTTGTCAATTTCACCTTGTCCGTCAATAAATGCAATTGATGGTGGTATCGCCATCGTGATTTTGCGAACACAATTGCTGATTGAAAACTCAAGCCCTTCAACTGAGCTGTTTAATGCCTGCTCCGGACTTGCTCCCAATTGCTCGTTCAAAAGCTGAAGAGGCAATTCATTGGACCCGTATGTAGCAAGTGCTCCCGGCCAGATCACCTTTTCTGAGGAACTTTCTTTTTCATTTTGTTCCAGCGTGGTGGGCTGCAAGCCCTTTTGATAAAGCTGTTTGTATAATTCTTTTCGTGCAGTATTATCCGGATTGGAAGACGGATCAATAAATTCGTATTGAAGATTATCCCCGGCATATACGCGCATTTCATCCAGAATTTCTTTTGTTGAATTTTCAAGCCTTTTAAATCCCGCAGGGAAATCACCCGATAAATACAGTTTCAGATATACAACATCTTTCAGATCTTTTAACAGATTTTTCGTTGCATCAGAAAGTGTATATCTTTTTTCTGAGGTAAGATCAATCCTCGTGAATACAAAAGAAGAAATAAAATTAACCAGAATAAGAATGCAGAGCAGCAGGCTCAGACGGACAATATTGCCTGTTTTCAGCGAACGCTTTTTGGTTTGCGGTTCTTTTACCATTTCCTGCTTTCTAAAACTATTCGGGTGGACATTACAAAAAAAGAAATGATGCTGAGAAAATAAATAACATCGCGCGAGTCAATTACTCCCCTGCTCATGGATGAATAATGCGCGCTGATGCCAAGATTATAAATAACGCTGCTGAATGTTCCTGCTGAAATAAATGCGCTTATGGAATTAAATCCTGAATAGCAGATAAAACATAAGAACAAAGCAATGACGAATGCTATCACCTGGTTATCCGTAACAGCGGATGCAAATACACCGATGGCAGTAAAACCTGCACCAAGAAATAACAAACCGAGATAGGATCCCCACACGGCTCCTGAATCAACATTGCCCGTTGGGGATGCAAGATTATAAATGCAGAAATAATAAATCAAAGTGGGAAGCAATGAAAATAAAACCAGCAGCACTCCTGCAAAATACTTTGCAAGTATCACCTGCAATTCGGTAAGCGGGTGTGTGAGCAATAATTCTATAGTTCCTGATTTTTTTTCTTCAGCAAACAACCGCATCGTTATGGCAGGGACCAGGAACATATATACCCAGGGTGTAATAATGAATAAACTATCAATATTGGCATAGCCGCTTTCAAAAACATTAAACTCCGTTTCAGGAAAGACCCATAAAAACAAGCTGATCGTTAAAAGAAAAACAAGAATTACAATGTAGCCTATAAGCGAATTAAGAAAGCTGTTAATTTCTTTTTTGAGGAGCGCGATCATAGAAGAAGTTCAAAATTCAAAGT
>JBDSOU010000202.1:0-11210 GCA_039914625.1 Bacteroidia bacterium
CATAGATAGTTCCATTATGATTAATATCATAAATAAGGTTATTGATAACTTTGTTGGGTGCTCCCGCTGTGCCATCAGCAAGATGATAAATTCCGTAAAATATGGATGTGCTTGTTGAACTGGCTCCAAACATATTATGAATTCTGTTCTTTTCAACAAGTGCACCTGAAACGCTGGTGCTCAGGTAAATTCCATAGCTTGTGGTAAAAGTAGTTCTGTTGGGCTTTTGAATATTATTGCCTGAAATGGTAAGATTCGTATTGTAAACACTGTAAACAGGATAGGAATAAACATCATTGATAGTGTTATTTAACACACTGTTTCCGCTGTTAATGGATGCCGATAATCCATACAATGTAATTCCGTAATAACCTGAATTTATCGTATTACCGGTAATCAGGTTGTTATTTGAATTTCCACCTGTAGAATACGAAGTGTTTGAATTACTGAAAATTACAGCATGGAAATTAGTGGAAATTGTATTAGCGGGCAGATTAAAAGTGCAGCCGGATATCGTATTATTATCCGCCTGGTTGGTGAGGTGAACTCCCCATCCGTAAGTCCCTGTGGTGGCATCAATGGTTAAGTTGTTTATAGTAATATAATCTGCCCCGTCAAGCTTAATGGCTGCGCGGGCATTGGTATTTGCTGATGCATTAACCATGGTAACTCCGGCACAGTTAAAAGTTATGGTATTGGTTGAAGAAGCCCCGGCAATAACAGGTATTGTTATCTGCTCATTATACGGTCCGCTTCCGGCTGCCACATTAAATACTACAGGTCCTGCGATGCCACATGATAACGCATTAACAGCGGCAGTAAAGGATGTATAAGTACCAGCGGGTCCAATGGTATAGGAGCCTCCTGCAAACGGAGAGTTAACTGTTACCTGAACGGATGTAGATGTCTGAGTATTGCCCGAACATGTAACCTCACAGCGGTAATAAGTGCTTGCGGTAGCTGGCGTATTAAGGAAAGAAGTTACTTGCGATGAACCCACATTTGTCCAGGGAGTAGCATTGGTAGTGCTGCTTTGCCATTGATATGTTTGTCCTGAACCTGTCGAATTTCCGGATAAACTTAACGATATATTATTACCAACGCATAAACCTGAAGACGGATTAGCTGCTGAAGCACCAGGGGTGGGTGGGCTTGTACAGCCACCCGCAGGTATTACATCCATACCGAAATCGTTCCATGTAGTGTTGGTTGTACCAGTGGTAGCTACTAAAGAAGTCCCTGAACATCTCCTGTTAAATCCGGTAGAGGTTGAAGTTGTAGTGGAAAATGTTGCACCAGTTCTGTTGGAATACTGAATTTCTACAATAAGACTTTTTGTATTATCATAAAGATAAGGAGTTGTTAAAGGAATTTCAAACCATCCGGGTGCTGTTGCATTCCCGGTAATTACATATGAGACTTCATTCAGCGCCTGGGTTAAACCCGTATAAAAAGATGTGGCAGGGAAAGCCAAATCAGTATTTTGTACAAAAAGCACTTTAAAATCAGTATAGGTTGAGGTAATAGCAGATGCAGAATTCCTGAAATATATTTTGGTAATATTTCCCGAAATAGGCGTAGTATTAAAACCAGTAGCTGGATAAAGCAACTGAGTCTTTTGACTTGCCTGACCCATGGGTATGGTATTACCAGCAGTACCTCCCCCATTTTTAAAGTAAGTGGGTGTTTGCGCATTCAGCTTAACAGATATAAATGCAAATACCAATAAACAAATTACAGCGATTAGTTTACCCAATCCTGTTTTGCGTGTTGTTGTGTAATTGTTGTTTTTCATACTATTTATGTTGTGTATGTGAAATATTAATTGATTTTATTCTTAATGAGAAAATATTTGTTTTTGAGGAATGTTTGAATAAAAAAAATACCTCCACATTGCTGTGAGGCATTTAAAATTATAAATACTCTGTATGATAAATATGTTATCAAGACAAATGATATTAATTAATAAATTAAGTATGTGGCCGGTTGTTTATGGGGTGCCGGGGTATTACTTACTGTTTCTTAGTTTTAATAACTGCTAAATATTAGGAAATCTGAACGTAAATTTAAACATTAATATTTATATTATCATTATTTTGTAAAAATATTCATAAAAGATTCATTTTAAAAACGATTTCTTGCTAAACAGGAATAACCAGACGCTGAAAAGGAAAAAAACGTTCTAAGGTATAATAAGACTTTATAATTTATGGCAGATGTACCTTGCTCAAACCGATTGTAATACCGATACGGAATCCGTAATAGTCCAAAGTGATTTGCACTAAACGGCTTCTCTATCGGCATTATACCAATTTCTTTTGGATTGTTTTATAATAGGTATTGGTATAACAGCTCTAATAAATTTCGGTAAAAAACTTAGAGCGCAATGCACTTCGGTTCACCATGAACTGCATCAACTATAATTTATTGAGAGCAGATTTCTAAATCAGAAAGCAATTATCATAGCAGCAGTGGTGTCCGTACACCAAAAAACAAGTCATCATACAAACAAAAATCATCACATGAGGTTCAATTATTATCCCTTCAATTCAAAAAAAATAAATCTAATTCAATGAAAAAATTATTGAATGGTTTTGCAAAGGGTTTTTATAATTAATTTCCGTGAGCATCCTCCCAAAGGATTCAGGTAACAAAAAACGCAAGCTTTCTTACACTTTTGAAAACAGGCCAGCTGACGCAGAAATAAAGAAAACCATCAAAAAACCATCAAAAGCATTTGAAAACCAATCGAAAAAACCGAGAATCTTACAGTTCCGCAACCCGTTTCGGGGCTTCCGCCACCCGATCAGCAGGGTTGGCCACTCGATCAGCAGGGTTGGCCACCCGATCAGCAGGGTTGGACATACGAACAAAAGGATGCGCCATACGAATAGGAGCTTCCGCCATTCAAACAAAAGTGTCCGCGATTCAAACAGTAGCTTGCGATTTCCGCTCACAACCGTCCGATTATCAAACCGGAGCTTCCGGCAATTAAACATTACTGTCCCACACGTTAGCCGCAGGGAAGAAAAATGATTTACTTGCCTCCGGCAGATAAATAAAAGCAAAGGATGCGCGTATTAAATTGTTCGCCAACTATACTTAAAAGGCTGCTGCCAAACAGGTTCCCTTTCGGAGGAAATATCTCATCAGAGTTATAAAATCAAAAGCCCCGTTTATAAGCTGTGGCTTTTAACTATTTTAATTTTAGGAAAGCTGATGCTTATTCCACCACCACTCGCGAAAAAGAAATTCTCGGTGACCTTGTTAAAGGACTAAGTTATAAAATGATTGCTGACGAACGCAGCATTTCTGTTTTTACTGTAAATGCACATATGCGTAAAATTTACGAAAAGTTGCAGGTGCATTCTGTTGCCGAACCTGTTTCAAAAGCAATTAACCAAAGCGTAATCTGATAAAAAATATGACCTTAAAATTCTGAGGGCAATGACACTTCTACTATTATTTTTACTTGGAAAAATTTACAGCGCCAGAAAAAATTCAATTCCCATTCCCCAAAAAAAAACAGATAAAATGTAGCAGGGCGGTGCTGCCGGTTTGGTTAGCATTCTTAACACTGTTGAAATATACACCGTAGTTGGACTTGGAATGGAAGCACACAACAACAATGATCAAATCGCAATTTTTCCAAATCCGGCAAGTGAATCAGCAGAATAAACACAATTACCACTGCACGTTAGAAATTTCAAATGCTTCAGGGCAATTAGTTTATTTAAAAAAACGGATTCAAATACTGGCGCATTTTCGCTGAATACAAAACAATTTGAGAAAGGCTTGTATTGGGTAATAATAAAAAATGAAAAAATTTTTTGGTTAAGAAGCTGATTGTAGAATAAAATAAAACTCCTTTCTTAAAATACTTTTGCATGGTAAAGAGGAAAGCGAAATTACCTCAAGAGTCTGAATATCATTTTCAATAAAAATAATTATTTCTTTTTTATTTCCATAACAACTGCGCCCACAAATAAAAGTATAAGTAAAGCGGAACTAATCATGGAGATTTTTTCTCCCGTTGCGTACACCACCGGTTCAAACTTAAATTCAATTTTATGATTTCCCGGAGGTACACGCATGCCGCGCAAGACATAATTTACGCGTATGTGAGAAGTTAGTTTTCCATCAATATAAGCATTCCAGCCTTTGTCATAATAAATTTCGGAGAAGACTGCAAACTGTTCTGCATTGCTTTTTGATTCGTAGTTAAGATCGTTTGGCAGATAACTTAATAACTTTATAGTGGCAGTGGAATCGTAATTCAAATTAAATCCGCTCATATATTCTTTGAATCGTTCATCAATAAAAACAGTTTGTTTGGGATCAAATTTTGAAAGCGCATTAATTTCTGAATCTGCATTGGCTACCATTTTAAATTCTTTTACAAACCAAACCGAACCACAGGCTGCCGGATTTAATTGCGCAATAGGTGCTTCCCCTTGTTTTGGCTCGAAAATGAAATACTTTGTGTTCAGCATGTTCATTACACTCTGGTTATTCTTGCTGATTTGATTTTCCACCAACTCCTGGTAGCGTTTCAATTTTGCTCCATGATAACCTCCGATTGATTTATGATAGTAAGAAGTGCTTGCATCATTAAATGTGCTGACAGTTGTATTCATCACACGGTAATCAGGATCGGGATCCTGTTGAATTTGTAAATCAGCTTGAGTAGGCTGAAATGGTTGTTCTGCTTTTGATTTTTTTACAAAGTTGCTATCATTCAGATAACGTTTTGAAACAGGCCACATATCAACCAATGCAAGCAGTGCAAGAATAAAATACACGTTTGAAATCTGTTTGATTTTATTTTTCAGAAATGCCCAGATCAAAACTGAAGTAGCAAAAATAAAAAACAAAGAACGCAATGCATCCATGCGAACTGCATCGGCACGGTCATCACGAATGGCAGTTAACAACCAGGAATAATCTTTCAATGATTCATCCGCTTTAGCAGTGAAATCTGAAAACATGCCTGGAAGCAAAACAAAAATCAAACAAAATCCTCCTACAATATAAAGCGACCATTTTAAATACTTTATTGCATCATCTTTCTTTAAAGATCCATCCGTCATTTTTTTAAATGCAAGAATGCCAAGCAACGGAATACAAAATTCAGCTACAATTAAAATCATGCTTACTGCTCTGAATTTATTATAACCGGGAAAATGATCAAAGAAAAAATCTGTTAAATGAGTAAAATCATTTTGACCCCACGCTAACACTATTGAAAGTAAAGTTGCACCTAACAACCACCATTTAATTTCTCCTTTAACCACAAACATTCCCAACACAAAAAGAAAAACCATGATAGCCCCGGCATAAGGCGGACCGCTTGTCATGCGCATGTCGCCAAAGTACAATGGAACATTTGCAATAAACCCTCTTGCCTGCTGTTCAGGAACGTTATTGTTTTTTAGTGCTTTGTATGTTGCTGATGATGTTCCCAACTCTTCGCCCGATGCACCACCTTTGAATCTTGGAATTAACAGAGTAAAAGTTTCAGAAATTCCATAGCTATATTCCAGTGCATAATCTTTATCTAATCCTGTAGAAACCTTTTTCTCCGTTAACTCTGATTGACTGCGGGTTGAATTTTTTCCGTATTCATACGTTGCCCATAGGTTTGTTATGTTAGGTAATACAGCTAACAATGCGGCCATACCAAGTACTGCAGAAGATTTAATAAAATCCGGGAAAGATTTTTTCAGTGCAGCATTTATCAATTCGCAAATTATCAGAATAAGAATTGCAATGAATAAATAATAAGTAATCTGTAAATGGTTTGCTGAAATTTCTATTGCAAGAGCAACTGCAGCAATTGCTCCGCCCAATCGATAGCGTCCCCGAAAAACCATAAGAATACCGGCAAAGACCAAAGGAATTAAAGAGATCGCATGTGCTTTTGAATTATGTCCTGCAACAATAATTATAAAATGATAGGAGGAAAATGCGAAAGCAATCGCTCCTGCAATTGAAAGGCGGTAATCTGTTTTTAATGCAAGAAGCAATAAATAAAAACCGAGCAGCATCAGAAAAATATAACATGCCGGAGCAGGCAACCACAAAAACAAAACATCATTTACATATTTAATAAGATTTGCGGGGTATTCAACAGAAATCTGGTAAGCAGGCATTCCGCAAAACATAGAATTTGTCCATAAAGGTTCTGTATGATATTTGGCTCTGAAATCAGAAATCTCCTTTGATGCACCTGTCCATTGTGCAATGTCATGTTGTTGAACTTGATTACCGCTAAGCAATGGAGAAAAATAAACAAGCGTTATCGCAAGAAAACAACCGACTGCAATAAGATGCGGTAAGAATTTTTTAAAGTCAAATTTCATAAGCGCTGCCGTTTGATTTATTTTATTTCTGTATAATCCACATACTCCCCATCATCATTGTTTTTATTTTTCGATGATGATTTTTTGTTCCCCTTTTGGGGGCTAAGGGGCTGTATTGTATCAATAGTTATATGCCCTTCGCGTTTTTTTGCTTCTTCGCGGTAACGGTTCTGTTCTTCATTCATCTTGCGATTCAAATCAGAATAAACCGAAAAGTAAATATTTTTACGCAGCGCTCTTATGCCGAGAAGAATGAGAATAATTACCAGAAAGACTTTCATTACTCAAAACTAATTTGAAAGAAAACGGGCAATGTTACTCAAAATTTTTTATTAGTTGATCCGGACAATAGATTATATTTGCCAATAAATGGCGAATCAATTTTATTTTACGAAACATGCGCTTATTGAAATGGATAATGATGGGATAAGCGTGGATGAAGTAAAAAAAATTGCATTGGAAGGCGAAGCCCTCAAAGTGTACCCATACGACAAAAAAAGGAATGTCCGAATTAAAGTTTGACAGATCAGCAGACACCAATGAACCCGTTCATGTTGTTTGTGCTCATCACAATGAAATTATCCACATCATAACAGCATATAAACCAGGTAGCGAATTATGGGAATCAGATTATAAAACAAGAAAAATATTTAAAACATGATATGCAGCATTTGTAACATCGGCAATTGTAAAGAAGGTATTACCGAAGAACTTTTTAATAAAAAAGGCAAGTTGATTATTCTTAAAAATCTTCCTGCTTTGATTTGCGAGAACTGCGGTGCAAAATTTTTTAGTGAAGAAACATCAAAACTAATTCTTCAAAATCTTAAGGAAGCTGAAAACTCAAAGGCTGAATTAGAAATTATCAGTGCAAAAGTTGCCTGAAATTTACATTCTGTTTTTTTCAAAAAAATATCATTGAACAACTTCTCCCGATGAATCGCTATTAAACCTTCCTTACCTATCTGCTCAGATACATGCTCTTCTCCTTCACCAAATGCCTGAAATAAGGATCATCCAACCCGTCAATAAATCGTATAGCCTCACCTGTGGATTTCATTTCAGGTCCTAATTCTTTATTGACATTCGGAAATTTTTCAAAAGAAAAAACAGGTTCTTTAATTGCATAACCGAATTTGCGCGGATTAAATTTGAAATCTTTTAGCTTATTCGCTCCCATCATTACTTTAGTTGCCATGTTAATGTATGGAACCTGATGTGCTTTTGCAATGAACGGAACTGTTCGTGAAGCGCGCGGGTTGGCTTCTATCACATATACTTTGTCCTTTTTAATTGCAAACTGAATATTCAATAACCCGCGAACATTTAAAGCATGAGCAATTTTTTCTGCGTACTCGATCATAGTCTTTTGAACTTCTTCTGAAAGGCTGAATGCAGGAAGCACTGCAAACGAATCACCCGAATGAATTCCTGCCGGCTCTATGTGTTCCATCAATCCAATCAGTTGTACATTTTCTCCATCACAAATTAAATCTATTTCCGCTTCTTCAGCTCTGTCAAGAAAGTGATCTATCAGCACACGATTGCCCGGAAGGTTTTTTAATAATTTTATTACTGCATATTCCAGGTCTTCATCGTTAATTACAATGCTCATTCCCTGTCCGCCTAAAACATAAGAAGGGCGCACCAGAACAGGGTAAGCAACTTTGTGAGCAACTACCAAAGCCTCTTCAGCAGACTCCGCCACTCCGTATAACGGGTAAGGTATCCCCAAATCTTTAAGCATGTCTGAAAAACGCCCGCGGTCTTCTGCAATATCCATATTGTCAAAAGAAGTTCCCATTATTTTAATTCCTTTTTCGTGCAGCTTTTCTGCAAGCTTAAGTGCAGTCTGTCCGCCAAGTTGCACTATTACTCCTTCTGGTTTTTCAAATTCAATCAGCTCGTAAATATGTTCCCAGAAAATGGGTTCAAAATATAATTTATCCGCAACATCAAAATCTGTTGACACCGTTTCCGGATTGCAGTTCACCATGATCGCTTCGTATCCTGCTTCTTTTGCGGCAAGTACGCCATGCACACAGGAATAATCAAACTCTATCCCCTGCCCTATCCTGTTTGGTCCCGATCCAAGAACAAGAACTTTTTTCTTATCACTGCGCACCGACTCATTATTTAACGCATCTTCCTTCCCTGCTTCTTTACTTGCCGCTTCAAAAGTGCTGTAGAAATAAGGTGTGGTTGATTCAAATTCTGCTGCGCAGGTATCCACCATTTTATACACGCGTTTTATTCCTAATTGCTTTCTGCGTTCATACACTTCATCCTCGCTCACGTTTCTCAGTATATATGCAATCTGCGCATCCGAAAATCCCTTTTGTTTTATTTCAAGAAAAAGTCCTTGCGGAATATTTTCCAGGCTATATCTCTTTAATTCATTTTCAAAAGAAACCAATTGATTGATCTCATTCAAAAACCACTTATCAATTTTTGAATGATTATGAATCGTCTGGATGGGCAATCCCAATTTCAGTGCTGATTTAATATGAAACAACCTGTCCCACGAAGGATGCTCCAGTGAATACATAATCTCATCCACATTATTCCATTCTGTTCCATCTGCTCCCAATCCTTTGCGATTTATTTCGAGCGACTGACATGCTTTCTGCAACGCTTCAATAAAGCTTCTGCCTATCGCCATCACTTCACCCACTGATTTCATTTGCAATCCAAGCTGCCGGTCCGAGCCGGGAAACTTGTCAAAATTCCAGCGTGGTATTTTTACAATCACATAATCCAATGTCGGTTCAAAAAATGCTGAAGTTGATTTTGTAATCTGGTTTTTCAACTCATCTAAATTATAACCAATCGCAAGCTTCGCAGCAATTTTCGCAATCGGGTATCCTGTTGCTTTCGATGCAAGCGCAGAAGAACGCGATACACGCGGATTAATTTCAACTGCAATTATATCTTCCGTATCCGGGTTCACCGCAAACTGCACATTGCATCCTCCTGCAAATTTCCCGATCGAACGCATCATCTTTATTGCAAGATTGCGCATGTGCTGATACGTTTTATCGCTCAACGTCATTGCCGGGGCAATCGTAATCGAATCACCCGTATGCACACCCATCGGATCAAAATTTTCGATCGAACAAATAATAATTACATTGTCATTGCTGTCGCGCAATAATTCCAATTCGTATTCTTTCCATCCTAAGACCGCTTTTTCAACAAGCACTTCATGAATGGGCGATGCATGTAATCCGCGATTCAGCGCTTCATCAAAATCTTCTTTTTTCAAAACAAAGCTGCCGCCCGTTCCGCCTAACGTATAGGATGGACGAATAACAAGCGGAAAACCTATCTCCTGTGCAATTTCTTTTCCTTCCAAAAAAGAATTCGCAACCTTCGATGGCGGCACTCCCACCCCGATATCAATCATCAGCTTGCGGAATTTTTCGCGGTTCTCCGTCATCTCAATCGCATCAATATTGACTCCGATAATTTTGACATCATATTTTTTCCACAACCCCGTTTCATCGGCTTCTTTGCAAAGGTTTAATGCCGTCTGTCCACCCATGGTCGGAAGCACTGCATCAATTTTTTGTTCCTTTAAAATTTGTTCAATGGATGCCACCGTCAGCGGAAGCAAATAAATATGATCCGCTGTAACCTTGTCTGTCATAATGGTTGCAGGATTGGAATTGATCAGCGAAACTTTAATTCCTTCTTCGCGCAACGATCGCGAAGCCTGCGATCCTGCATAATCAAATTCGCAAGCCTGTCCGATAATGATAGGTCCGGAACCAATAATAAGAACGGATTTTATTGAATTGTCTTTGGGCATTGATGTCAGTTTAGAGTGGTGCGAAATTAGAAAAAAATCCATGCCCCTCAATGTCATTCAGGAGGAAACTTTTTACGAGTTACCACAAACTCAAATCCTCGCTTGTCATTCAGGAGGAAACTTTTTACAAGTTACCACAAACTCAAATCCTCGCTTGTCATTCAGAAGGAAACTTTTTAAAATCATCACAAATAAAAAATCCTGAAAGGATTCAACGTTAATAGAAAAACACAATCACAAAACGCCCGTTCCTGATAGGATCGAACAATGTTTTCAGCAACTAAAATATTTTCCGGTTAAAAAAATGAAATGAAAATTAGAATGAAATAATTGAATGAAAAATCCTTAAAAATCCTGTCAGTTAGTTTTTTTTTCTCCAAGAATTATGTTATATTTTAAAAGGTTTCCAATTAAAATCTTCGACTCATTCTAATTCCATGAATTGAGTAATTATTAAAAGTTTTAATACTGCAAAAATTCCAACTTATTAATGATTGCTTTTTCCTTTTCGGAGAAATCAAATTGATCGTACTTAGAATAATTGTAACTGTTCCAAGACCAAAATTTATATTAGATAGTGTTCCAAAGTCTATATTAGGATATTCTTCTTTGATCGAAAGTCCGTGAAACCCTACTGCAATTTCAGAAGCGCCTGTAATTAGCCCTATGATTGGCAAAGTATTATTTTCGGATTTATTATTTATCTGATTTATATTTAATGCATTTATTCCTAAATTAGAACAAACAAAAAGTCCGGTATAAACCACATTTATACCACCCGCAGGACTAACGTTATATTGCCCGGTTGAATAGTGTAATATTCCAAAAAAGATTCCAATTAAAATAAAAAAGGTTTTATATAGATTCATCCTATAGTTGGTTTGTATTTTCAGTCTCTCCCTTTCTTTTCCAACATCAAAAGTAATTTTATTTCCCCACCCAACCAAAAACCAAAAAGCCCGCAAAAAAAAATTGCGGGCTTCTTTTTTAATCCTGTTAATCCCTTAATTCGTTAAATCAAGGTGGGTCTTCATTTT
>JBDSOU010000044.1:0-17893 GCA_039914625.1 Bacteroidia bacterium
ATGTTGAAAGAGGAAGCGGAAATCTGAGAGGCTATCTCAGGGGACGTTATGCCGGAAGAAGTATTGTTTATACAAATGTTGATCTGCGCGTACCCTTGCTGAGATTTCACTCCTATCTTTTTCCCGGGTTTGCCGGAGTTTTGGGATTTTATGACCAAGGACGGGTTTGGAACGATAATGAAACCTCCAATACCTGGCACAGCGGATACGGTGGAGGCGTGTGGCTTAGTCCCTTGGGCATGGCAATTGTTAACTTTACTTATGCAGTTTCAAAAGAAGAGAAATTATTTGCAGTTAGCTTAGGATTTTTATTTTAAATATAAATATATTATGAAAAAAGGACTATTAAAAATAGTATTGGCGCTTTTGCTGTTAAGTTCATATACACAGGCGCAGACACCGACCGACACGCTCACCCCCGGTGATACCCTTCAGGTTGTTGGGATAGATACGCTTCATGTTGTTGAAGGAGATACGCTCATAGTTAAAGGAGATTCGCTCACTCGAGTAGATACCCTCCAGGTACACGAGGAAGAGACTTTAAAAGATCATTGTATTCTTTGTTCGGGCAAGGTGCATACCATTATTTATGCACCCTACTATACCCAATTTAACAAACAATGGCCTTTTCTGCTATCTTCCGCAGCGGTGTATGCGTCAGGATTTATATTAACCTCCGCTAATAAGCACGCTCCCCTGACGGAAGCCGAGATAAATAACTTTGATAAAAATTCAGTGAATAAATATGACCGGCCCGCTACAGAAAATTACTCGCCCTCGGCATCAAAAGCGAGTGATTACGTTCTTTTGAGCATTACCGTCTTACCCATTGTGTTTCTGTCTGAGCATCATACGAGGGTGGATATCCTGCCCCTCGCCATAATGGCTGCAGAAGCATATCTTTTTAATTACGGAGTAACCACTATCGCCAAGAACCTCAGCAAGAGGGCACGCCCTTATGTCTATAACCCCGATGTTCCTTTGGAAACACAAACAGGACCGGGAGCACAGGAGTCTTTCTTTTCAGGCCATACATCACAAACGGCAGCCGCCACCTTTTTGTTTGCCAACGTGATTACCGACTATCATCCCACTATGCGGCCCGGCATAAAAACGGGCTTGTGGATATTTGCAGCCACCGTTCCTGCAGTGGAAGGTTACCTGCGCGTGCAGGCGGGGAAACATTTTCCCACTGATGTGATAACGGGTTATGTAGTAGGGGCAGCAAGCGGTTGGGCTATCACCCGTTTGCACCGTTACCAGAAAACACGTTCTAAAACGAATCTCGGATTTTTGCCTTATAAGGATGGTATGATGATGAGTTTGACAAGGAAGATATAGTAGGTTAATTGCACAAAGCTTTTGAGGGGAAAAAGAAAATCAATAGATGAAACATATATAGATGAAAAAAAATATTTTTACAGTAGTGATACTTTTACTGCTCCATTATGCAGGAGCAGAGAAAACCTTTGCTCAAAGTTCCTCAACTGCCGCTGAAATGGAGGCTGATGGCTGTAAGCATTCACTTTGGAAGCATGTGTATGATCCCTCCAGATTAGAGATCATGGATTCATGCATTTCAGTTACAGGCATCCTGAAAGAATCGAAAGCAGAGGATGATGGAGACCAGCACCTCCTGTTACAACTTGATGCCGGCCAGGACGAATTGCTCACTAAAAAAAATTACAAAAAGAAAAATGACGATCTCGTTCTCGAACTGGTTTGCGCCAACCATATAAAAGATAAAAAAGCAAAAAAAGCATGCAAAGGATTTAAAAACAACATCCAGGTTCCGCCTGTCGGAACTCATGTAAAAGTTACGGGCAGCTATGTAATTGATTCCCATAACGGATGGGCAGAAATTCACCCGGTTACTAAAATGGAAGTAGTTAAATAATTTGCGGTGTTTATTGCTTATTATGGCATATTTTTTTCAAATATTCTTTCTAAAACTAAAAAACATAAAATTATGGAACCTACTATTTATACTGACGGCCGTGATGTTAAAGTAACTCCTACAGAGTTTACTGCAGGAAAAAAATCATATAAATTAGAAGGCATTGTAGATGCCAGTATGAATTTAATCAGGGCATCACTTGTGCCGGCTCTTCTTATGTTGCTTATTGGAATCGCAATTCTAGCAACGGGGTTATTGCACATGTATTCACCTGAACGGATTGATAGTCTTTCAAGTGGTACCGTGATTATCACGGTTAACCGGCTTGCGGTTTTTGGAGGGGTTCTTTTTTTTATAATAGGAATACTATTAACCTTTAAAACGCGGGACAAATATGCAGTGCATATTGTTACTGCCGAAGGACATAAAGAGCCTATCATCAGTAAGAAAAAAGATTACGTTGCCCAGATAGTTAAAGCTATACAGCATGCTTTGACCTGGAAATAAGATTGAGCAGTTGCTGTAGAGTAATTCATTTCTTCTGAGCAAGTTGTTTCAAATATTTATATGTATCTAATTGAGCTCGCACTTTCATTTTGCTCTCAGATTTTTTATAAGGATTGCTTTGAATTTTATTAAGCTTCCGTGCCTTGGTATTATCTTTTAGCTGCAAGTTTACGAGGTGCATCAATTCCTTCCTGATATAATCCTCAACAATTGGAAAAGCAGATTCAATCCTATTATTAAGGTTTCGTGACATCATATCTGCCGAAGAAATATACATTTGTTCATTTCCATTATTATGAAAAATAAAAATTCTTCCATGCTCCAAAAACCGGTCAACAATGCTGATGACTTTGATCTTTTCACTTAAGTCCTTTACCCCCGGAACAAGACAGCAAATGCCGCGGACAATGATGGTGATTTTGACTCCTGCCTGGCTTGCTTTGTACAGGTTATCAATCATTTTATGGTCTTCGAGACTATTCATTTTTAAAATCATAAATGCTTTTTTTCCGTCTTTTGCATTTTTAATTTCATTGTCAATTAACTTTTCGAGCCCCGACCGCATGTTGAAAGGCGCTACAAGAAAGTTTTTAAATTTCGGTTTCAGGGAAGTGTTATTAAAGTAATTAAAAATTTTATTGGCTTCATTGGTTAATTCTTCTTTTGCAGTAAAGAAACCATGATCGCAATAAATTTTTGCAGTCTTTTCATTAAAGTTTCCGGTTGAGAGATAGGCATACCGTTTTAATTTTCCGGATTCCTCGCGTTCCACCATGCACAATTTTGCATGCACTTTTAATTTTTTAAAACTGTAAAAAACTTTAATTCCTGCATCAATAAATTGTTGTGACCAGAATATATTGGAAACCTCATTGAACCGTGCTTTTATTTCTACGAAAGCAAAAACTTCTTTACCGTTCGCGGCAGCTTTCAAAAGCGCATTGGCAATCTTTGAATCATCAGCAACACGATATAATGTAATTTTTATTGTTTTAACGTAGGGGTCAGTCGCGGCATGTTCCAGAAAATTTACTACATACTTATAATCCTGGTAGGGGAAATGCAATATCTGGTCACATTTGGCAATAACACTGAATATAGATTTTTTATTATGCAGCCCGCGATGATTCAATTCTTTAAGCACCGGGTATTTTAGTTTTGAATTATCCGTTGAGGGAAAGGAAAAAAAATCTTCATAATTATGATACTTTCCCCCGGGAATCATAAAATCTTTTGAGGGGAGAAACGTGTGCTTTAAATGTTTCAGCAAATCTTTTGGCATTGCCGCATCATATAAAAAACGTGACGGTGGGTTTGTTTTCCGTTTGATAAGCTTCTTTTTAATTTCATCAACAAGGTTATCTGAATCTTCAAGAAACAATTCTGCGTCACGGGAAATTTTTATTGAATGACAGGCTGCCACCTGGTGGTCATTGAAAAGAAAATGAATGCATAGCCGGATAATGTCATCAAGGAAAATAACTAAGTGCTGATTTTCCGCTGAAGGTAATTTAATAAAACGAGGTAATTTATCAGAAGGAATATTTAAGATTGCAAACCCTGGTTTCTGATGCTTATTTTTAGAAGTAAGAAAATTTAATTTCAGCGCAAAATATATTTGCCTGCTTTCGAGGAAAGGCTGATCGTTTGAACCACCATAAAAAATGAGCTTCAGCTCGGGCAGCACTTTCGATTTAAAATAGCGTTGAATGAAGTGTAATTGCTCTTTTGAAATTTTTTCCTCATCAAGGATATGAATATTATTTTGAGCTAATTCCGGCAGCAATACATTCCGGTAAATTTCTCCAAACTCATTAAGTTGCTTACCAACTTTTTTTTTTATTTTCGTTAAGAGTTTTTTCCGGTTTATGTTATCAGCATCTTTTGTTTTAATTTTAAGGTCAAGAATATTTCTGTGCAATGCAATCCGCACACGATAAAATTCATCAAGATTAGAAGAATAAATAGCAAGAAATTTCAGCCGTTCTATTAACGGCACTTCCTTGTTTTTGGCTTCCTGCAAAACCCGGTAATTAAAAGAAAGCCAGCTTAAATCCCTGTTAAAGTACCTGCTTTTTGGTTTTTTCAACTTTTTTCTTATGCTTTTTGGGAAATTCAAAAAACATTTTTTTACCCGTTTTTTTATCAACGTCCTTCCACGAGTTACTTTCAAACTGAATTCCAAATGCACCGCAGGTAGGAATATTATCAAGTGATTCCCCGGTAAGAAAATTAGCCAAATCAGTTATTCCCGGATTATGGCAGACAATGAAAACAGTTGCATAACGATCATCAATCTTATTGATCTCTTTTAACAACTTTGATTTTGATTCAAGGTAAATGCCGGGCGCTGCAACAATTTGGTCTGCATTAAAACCTACCTCCTGGGCTATCATCTTTGCTGTGCTGATTGTTCTTACAGAGGGGCTGGACATAATAAGATCGGGCATTAAATTAAGACCTTTAAGTATTTTTCCCATTAAAGGAGCATCATTTAAACCTCTTTTATTCAAAGGTCTATCTATATCTTTTAATTCAGGAAATTTCCAACTTGATTTTGCATGCCTGATGAGGATAAGTGTTTTCATATTTGTATTTTAATTGTAATTTGTAACAAAACTAAATGATTTTATTTAATGATCAGAAGCTTCTGTTAATCCTCCTTTCAAAATTACTACCATGATTATAAAAAAAGGATATTTGCTCCCCAGAACCATTAGGTTATTTCAGTAATTCTTATCATTTAATTTTATTTCTTTCGATAATATTTTAATTTTTACAATTTTTTTGAATAACTAAATACAAGGCATACATATTGAATATAGCCTTAAAAAAGAATTCCATATCAGAAGGAACAGGAAGTAATGGAGCTTTTTATTTGGTTTAATTCTTATGCTAAAGGTTGAAGTTACTCTTATATAATCATATCGGGAATAAAAAATTTTGTGATAACTCCGTTTTTTAATAAATAGGGGATCAACTCATTAATTTTCCCCATCTTGTAGAAATCAATACACATACACAATGAATACATCAACAGAAGACGGACCGGCATTAATATGCATACCTGACATAACCGGGTTTACAAGATTTATGGCGGAAACAAGTTTAGAGTTCAGCCGGAAAATAATTCCTCCGCTTTTAAGGAATTTGGTAACATCAAATACTTTAAGTCTCAAGGTAGGCGAAATCGAAGGAGATGCCATTTTATTTTATCGTTATGGAACGCTTCCCTCTTTTAAAGAACTCGTTGATCAGTGCAAAAATTTTTATATCAACTTCACGGAACAATTGGAATTATTAAAAAAAGAGTTCCCGGATGATTTTGCAAAAAATATTTCTTCAAACAAACTTGCTTTAAAAATAGTCGTCCATGCAGCTGAAATGACATCCACGCATATTGAAGGTATTATTAAACTTATCGGTGAAGATGTAGTGGTTGTTCATAAGATTTTAAAAAACAGCATTCCGGATCCAGAATACATTTTATTTACTGAAAAACTGCTTTCCAATTATTCGGAAACTGAAATAAGCGAACAGCTTAATTGGTTTAAGGTGAAAAAAAGCCAGGACAAATATGAATATATCGGTTCAATAAAATACAGGCACATCACGTTGGAACCTTTGCTGAATACACTTCCCGAAAATGATGAAAAACCCGGAAACAGCACTAAAAAAAATTAATAACCTAAAGCAATCAGCACGGCAATTGTAATCACAGATATTACAATACCGAACATAAACACATTGTAGCAAACACGCAGGTAACGAAATTTCATATCCAGCACTTTTCCAAGATTATAAAAATCCTGTATCATTGAATTATGAAGGTATTCCTGGTCACGGATCATTTGCCTTATTCCCCAATCAAAATCTTCAAAATTCATCCTTGAAAAATTTCCAAAGAAAAGCAGGTTTCCTTTTTTATTTTCAATATCTTCCTTTTCAATTTTACCTGAAGTGATTTTAGGGCGGGTGGAGAGTGTGGCAAATATTATGGTAATCAAACAAGCTATAATTAACATGCTTGTTGGAATTATCAACCGTGGATTTGAATCCGAGTCAGAAGCTACTATGCTCATAGTTATTGATATAATAATTCCGTTTAAGGTAAGCATTATATTTGCTTTTCTGTCTGCTATCGCATTCAGGCGCATGTGGTTGGTTGAGCTGAGCTTATAGATTGTTTCAAATCCTTTAACCGATAAAGCCTCTTTCTTATCAATGACTTTTTGTTCTTCCTGTTGTATTTTCTCTAAAGCTATTTCACTTTTATTTTTTTCTTTATCAGTAGGTAAAGGCTCATTTAAAATTACTGCTTTATTCTCCCTGTATTTCTTAAGTTTCTTTTTTATCTTTTTAATATTCTCCGATTTTTTTTCTTCAAATTTTTTCCTTGCATAAGATGTATAATACCTGTGATTCACTAAAAACTTAAGTTCTGCTGTTAACCATTCTTCCTCATTTGGTTCCTTACCACCATAATTAACCGACTCGAGCTTTAATAATTCAGATTGTTTAAAATTATCCGGATTGGCAAGATTGATATAATCAGCGTCATGAATTACTTCTTCCATTAAATTGACGGGCATATAATTCATACGCGTTGCAAGGATACAATCAGCTACTCTCTTTATTTTTTCATCAGGATAATTGGCTGATCTTAAAAATTCGTCTGCTACCTTCACACTATATGTCTCATGATCTTCATGCTGCAACAAATAGCCTGTATCATGAAACCACGCAGCTATAATTACCGCTTCAAGTTCTTCATCATTAAGTTTGGATGCCTTTCCGATTTTTTCAGCTGCTTCCGCTACTTCACAGGTATGCTCATACGAATGATAAGTTGATCTGGTATCATATTTTTCCTGGAAAATATTTTTTACATGCTCTTTAGCTTTTTCAATATAATTGTCCATAATATGAGTTTTATGCTTAAATTTTAACGTAAATAAACCAACAGATTTTAATTTTATACTGCAATAATAATCTATAATAGGCTAAAGTAATTATTGTTAAGAAATTTTTCAAATAATTTCCACAGAAGCAAATTTCTTTTATGGCATTCAATCAGGTACATCATTTAGAAGCAATAATGTTTATATACGACTTGGAAAAACGATAACACAGATTATAAAATTATACCACTGGTTCCTTTGTACTTCCGGGTGGGCTTTAATAGAAAAATTTAATTCGATAATTGAAAGCTCAGTTTCTCTCCAATTGAAGGCATTTACAATAAAAGGTAACTGTCTTTTCATTAACTAAATAACAATGCAGTGGTTTTTTTTAAGCATCTGTGGAAACCATTTGAAACAACTCACGTACAATTCCTCAATTAAAGATTTGATTGGCAAAGGGGCAACCCCATAAGGTTGCCGGCAGCCCCGTAAGGTCGCACAAAAATCAAAACACTCATTGAAATCCTGTAAGGTTTCATTCAGTCCCGTAAGGCTGAAATTTTTTGAGTTGCAATTAATAAAAAAACAATACAGGAATCCAGTAAGGTTTCAAAATTTTCAAAGTAGTCCCGTAAGATTACACTTTTACAAAACCCCGTAAGGTTTTTTTAAAAGAAGAAAGCAGGAAAGAAAAAAATTAAACAACTAAAAACCATTGCCCTTTTTTTATGTCCGCTAAACCAAAAATCCTGACACTAGGTTGGGAATTTCCTCCGCTGTATGCCGGAGGATTGGGACCTGCATGTTATGGTTTGACAAAGGCGCTTGGTAAATATGTTGACAACACTCTGGTGCTGCCGCGCCACGAAAAAAAATTTAAAGTCAGAAATGTAACTATCATCGGGCTTAACCATCTTGTTTCAGAAACATCAAAAATACAAACCCGTAAGATTGATTCTTTGTTTTCGAAAGAAATAAACTGGGAAGAAGAACTGTTTTCATCATATCCATTAACGTTGCCCCGGAAAGCGATTCGTCAGTGGTCAGAAAAGGAAACGAAACAACAAATCACAAAATCAGAACGGGAAAATCTTTTTTCAGAAAAAGATATTTATGGATCCAACATTTTGAAAAAAGTTTCTGCTTACACTGATATGGTTCGCGAACTGGCAGACGACATTGACTTCGATATCATTCATGCCCACGACTGGATTACATTTTCCGCAGGTGTACAACTCAAACATTATACACGTAAGCCTTTAGTGGTACATGTACATTCTTTGGAAACAGATCGCGTACATCCGCAAAGCAGGAACAGAGTTTATGAAATTGAAAAAATCGGCATGATGCATGCTGACCGTGTTTTGCCTGTAAGCAATTTTACAAAACGGTGTATCATGAATTATTATGGTATCAGGGAAGAAAAAATTTCTCCTGTTTACAATGGCTACGATTCAGATTTTAATGTAAAAAGAGCCGGACAAAAATTTGCATCTTCTAACAGGGAAAAGAAAGTTTTGTTCCTCGGAAGAATCACCGCGCAAAAAGGCCCTGAATACCTGATTGAGACTGCACAAAAACTTTTTGCCAAAATGGATAACGTAAAAGTGTGTATTGCGGGAACGGGAGATTTAAAACCACACTTAGAATATTTAGTCAGAAAAAGTAATTTGCAGGATAAGATTGTGTTCACCGGTTTTTTGGATAAAGAGCGTGTGAAAAAATTATTAAGTGAAACGGATGCGTACATTATGCCATCAGTAAGCGAACCGTTCGGACTATCTGCCGTTGAAGCCGCGCAATTTAATATCCCGTGTGTGATTTCAAAACAAAGTGGCGCTGCCGAGGTGCTGCCCAATACTTTGCAGGCTGACTATTGGGACACCGATAAAATGGCAAATTATTTATTCGCATCGTTGAATTATAAAAGCTTGTCTGATACATTGACTGAAAAAACGCAGGTGAATTTAAAGGATATTAATTGGGACATTGCTGCAAAAGCTGTTTTAACTAATTATAACTTTTTATTGAACTGACAAAAATCTAAACCATACCTATGACATCCATTTGCTTTTACTTCCAGGTTCACCAGCCATTCAGGATCAGGAATTACAATTTTGACCAGATTGGTATGAGTCATTTTTACGAAGACTATGATAAGAATTTTGAAATTCTGAATAAGGTCGCTGATAAATGTTATTTGCCGACTAATGCAAAAATGCTGGAGTTCATTGAACGCCACAAAGGAAAATTCAGAATCAGCTATTCGATAAGCGGAGTTGCGTTAGAACAATTTGAGCAATATCGCCCGGAGGTGATTGAATCATTTAGGAAGTTGGTGGACACTAATTGCGTGGAGATTTTATCAGAGACGTATTATCATTCGCTTTCATTTTTGTATTCAAAGGCTGAATTTGAAAGGCAAGTCAAAAAGCATTATGACAAGGTAAATGATTTGTTCGGAGTAACTCCGTCCGTCTTTCGAAACACCGAATTAATTTTTAATAATGAAATCGCCCAATATATTTCTGAAATGGGCTACAAAGGAATGGTGTGTGAAGGTGTTGACAGATTTCTGATGGATCGCACACCAAATTTTATTTATGAATCTCCGGGAGTGAGTGATTTCAAATTACTGCTGAAGAACTATAAGCTCAGTGATGATATAGCTTTTCGTTTTTCCAATAAAGAATGGAAAGACTATCCGCTGACTTCCGAAAAATTTGCTCATTGGGTTCATGATCATGCAGGAGATGCCGAGTGTATCAACCTGTTTATGGATTATGAAACATTCGGAGAACATCAATGGAAAGAAACCGGCATTTTTGATTTCCTGGATCATCTTCCTGAAAAAATATTTACACATCCGGATTTTGATTTTAAAACACCGTCTGAGCTGATGCAATCTTTTCCGGCAAGAGATATTTATGACGTTCCTTATGCAACTTCATGGGCAGATGCTGAACGCGACTTGTCGGCATGGAATGAAAATAAAATGCAAAAGTTTTCTCTGCATAAAATTTATTCTCTTGAGAAGGCAGTTAAAAAAAGTGGCAGTAAAGAATTAATTGACACTTGGGCAAAACTTACTACCAGCGACCATTTTTATTATATGAGCACAAAATTCTGGAGTGATGGTGATGTACATAAATATTTTTCTCCTTACGATTCACCTTATGATGGACACATTTTTTATATGAATGTGTTGAGGGATTTTGAAGAAACACTTCAGACAAGTGCAGGCAAAATTGTAAAAAGAAGAACCATCCCTATTAAAAAGGTCAGGACAGGGAAGAAAGAATTAGTTGAGGCTTAAATTAACTTTATTAAAATTAGTTTTTCAATTTAAAGCTTGTGCGCATTAAGATTTAAGCATAAGAAGAATTGCGCTTGACCGTTTTTCAGGTCAAAAAGCCGCATGTTCGCTAAATATTTTTTATTTAACATTAAATTCAGGAATTTATCAAATCAAATAATTTTCTTTGCGCAAAAATTAAATAAAGATGCTTGCAAAAGATAAAAATACATTGCAGAATTATGTTGAAGCTGTACAAAATGAATGGATAGAAACCAACGGCATTGGCGGCTATGCCAGTTCAACCATTATCGGAACCAATACAAGACGGTATCATGGTTTACTTATTGCGTCAATGAACGCTCCTGTGGAACGTGTGACTATGCTTTCAAAATTGGACGAAACAATTATCTGCAGGGAAGAAAAGTTTGAGCTTGGAACGAATCAATATAAAGATGCCGTTACCCCTGCAGGATTTAATTTCATTGAAAGATTTTCAAAAAATTTATTTCCTGAATGGAAATATAAATTACCCAATGGAATTGAGATTAAAAAAACAATTGCCTGTGTACAGGGAGAAAACACTACGCTGGTAATTTATGAAGTGTTGAAAGCAAAGGATGCCTTCACACTGGAACTGATGCCTCTTGTTTCAGGAAAAGATTTTCATTCCCTTATGCGCGCTAATGAAACTGTAAACTCAAATGCGTTATTTGAAAATTCCGTTCTTAATCTGAAACCTTATAATAACCTTCCTGAATTTTTTATTTCTGCCGAAGGTGCTTCGTTTAAATACGAGCCTTATTGGTATCACAACTTTGAATATCTGGTGGAAATATATCGGGGGCAGGAATTCACCGAAGATTTATTTACACACGGAAAAATTTCTAAAGACTTAAAAAAGGGTGACAAGCTTGGAATTATCATATCCACGAAAAATCCTGGAGCAATAAATGCTCTTGATTTATTTGAAAAGGAGAAATCAAGAAAAGAAAAACTTATTGCTTCCGGCAACAATGAAACTGAGAAAACTCTTACCCTTGCTGCCGACCAGTTTGTTGTTCAGCGCGGGAAAGATTTAAAAACTATCATAGCCGGTTACCATTGGTTCAGTGATTGGGGAAGGGACACCATGATTGCCCTGCCTGGATTATGCCTCGTTACAGGACGATTTGATGATGCGAAAAAAATCCTTTCAGCATTTGCAAAATCAGTTGACAAAGGAATGCTGCCTAATCGTTTTCCTGATTATGGTGATGTGCCGGAATATAATTCTGTGGATGCAACCCTTTGGTTTTTTATTGCAATAAAAAAATACATGGAGAGTTCTGGTGACAAGAAGTTTGTTCTGAAAGAGTTGCTTCCTGTTTTAAAAGAAATTATTGACTGGCATTTTAAAGGAACACGATTTAACATTCATGCAAATAATGACGGCTTGCTGGAGCAGGGAATTGATGGAGAGCAACTCACCTGGATGGATGCGCGGGTTGGAAATTGGGTAGTTACTCCTCGAATCGGGAAAGCGGTAGAAATAAATGCCCTATGGTATAATGCATTATTAATTTATGCGGAACTTCTGAAGATGAATGGAGAAAAAGAAATTGCAAAATCATTTACAACACATGCTGATAAAATAAAAAATCTCTTCACAGAATTTTACTGGAATGAGGAAAAGCAGTGCTTGTATGATTTTGTTAAAGACAATTACAAAGATGCAAGCATTCGTCCCAATCAGTTATTTGCCATTTCACTTTCCCATCAATTGATTGATGGAGAAAAAGCAAAATCAATTTTAAAAGTTGTTACTGAAAAATTATATACACCTGTTGGCTTGCGAAGCTTATCACAGGATCATCCGGATTATAAAGGACGTTATCGCGGTAACCAGCTTGAACGCGATGGTGCCTATCACCAGGGAACTGTGTGGAGCTGGCTGCTCGGACCTTACATAGATTCAATTATTAGAGTGAAGGGTGCAAAAGGAAAAGCAGAAGCGAAAAAAGTAATTCAAAATTTTTCTTATCACTTTAATGAAGATTGTATCGGAAGCGTTTCAGAAATTTTTGACGGAGATGCTCCTCACGCTCCGAGGGGTTGCATTGCGCAGGCATGGAGTGTGGGTGAATTATTAAGAGTAATAAAAGAATACAAATTGACAGAAAAGAAAAAAACAGCTCCGAAAAAGAAAACAGCGGAAGTTTAAGTTTCTTTCGACACACCGGGAAATGTACTTTTGAAGCATTAATTATTAAAGAATTTTTTATGAGCTATTGTGCAGCAATTGAGAATATGAAAGAGCATGAATATGCAGTTCACAAGGAATATCATGATAAGCATTATGGATTCCCTATTGATGATGACAATGAATTGTTCTGTAGGTTGATGCTGGAAATAAACCAGGCTGGTTTAAGCTGGACTACAATTTTGAAAAAGCAGGAAAATTTCAGAAAGGCATTTAATGATTTTGAAATTAAAAAAGTGGCTGCTTACAAAGAGAAAGATATTAAGCGGTTATTGAATGATTCGGGAATTATCCGTAACCGATTAAAAATAAATGCAGCTATAGAAAATAGCAAAACGATTTTGCGATTACAGAAAGAATTCGGTTCGTATAAATTGTGGTTAGACAAACATCATCCGAAAACTAAAGAGGAATGGGTTAAACTTTTTAAAAGCACTTTCCGCTTCACAGGAGGAGAAATAGTGAATGAGTTTTTGGTAAGCACCGGTTATTTGCCCGGAGCACACATTGAAAGTTGCCCTGTCTATAAAAAAGCTTTAAAGACGAAACCTTCCTGGAATATTAAAACAAAGTAAAAACAACATTCAAAGATTTTTTTTAAGAATCAGAGATTACCGGTAATCTCTATTATCTCATCCCGCAAAGATTTTCCTTTTTCGGAAAAAACAAATTCCATAACTGCGGCAATGTCTTCAGCTTTTATCCAATTGTTAAAATTTTCATCCGGCATCGAAGCACGGTTTTGAGGTGTATCAATTGTCCCGGGAACAATCACTGAAGCGAAAATATTTTTTCCTTTTCCTTCGATATTGATTATTTCAGCGAGCCGGAATAAGAGTGATTTTGAAAGTCCGTAAGCAACAGAACCTTTTGCTTCTTTTGCAGACATTCCGGGTTTGGAGCCAATCAAAATAATTCTGCCTCCATTTGGCTGATCTCTCATTTGTTTTAAAACAGGTTGAACGATATTAAATGCTGTTATAAAATTCAAAGCAAACATTTTTTCAAAATCTGATATGGCCGCATCAATAATTTTTCCTCCGGTAAAACCTCCTACTGTAAGAATTGCTCCATCAATAACTGAATTTTTTGAAGTGACTGATTCGACAAAACTTTTCGCTCCAGCGCTATCTGCTAAATCAACTGTGAAATATTCAAGATTGGGGTTTTTATTTTCAGCATTTGCAGCTTCTTTTTCTGAAATTGTCCCCATAACTTTGAAACCGCTTTCAAGAAATTTATTGACAACTGCTGTTCCCAGATTTCCTTTTGCGCCTGTGACTATAATAGTTTTCATGTTTGCAAATTTCGGCAATCTTATTTTGATGCTGCGCTGTCAACTCTGCTCATTAAAATTATTTTAACCCCTTGTTGGTGTGGTGAATAATTTTGTGAAACGCTAAAAATACATTTTGCAAACAATTATTCCCGAAATCACACAAACCAGATCAACCAGCAACATAATCCAAAGAGTGTAACGCGTATCCTTTACATTGACCGAACCGAAGTAAAGTGCAATCACATAAAAAGTGGTTTCAGCAGCTCCCTGGAATAAACAGGATAGCTGACCCGTTAAACTATCAGCTCCATACGTTTTCATAGCATCAAGCATAAAGCCGCGCGAACCTCCGGCACTGAACGGGCGCATGAGCGCAACGGGAATTGCATTGATGATTTGCGGGTCAACATTAAATAATTGAAGCGTAACGGTGATACCGCCCATTATAATATTCATCAATCCTGAATTGCGAAAAATACTCAATGCCACGAGCATGGCAATCATGTATGGCAGCACGCGAACACCTGTTGTAAACCCATCTTTTGCTCCTGTAACAAATGAATCAAATATATTAGTTTGATTTTGTTTGAAAATTTTTTCATGGAAAATACAATACGCAACAATCACTAAAATGATAAACAACAAAACACCATTACTCAGGTTTCCGGTAAAGTGAAATTTTTCAATTCCATTAAGGCGATTGATGTAAAATAAAAGGAATCCGATTATTGCACTGATTACAGTTACGAAACCAATCACAGCAAAATTCAACAAGTTGATTCGTTGTTTGATGCTTACAAAAATCAATGCCGCTAATGTTCCTATGAATGAAGTAATGATGCAGGGCAGCATGATATCGGCAGGATTGGCTGCATTTTGTGCAGCGCGGTATCCGATGATGGAAGTCGGAATTAATGTTAAACCTGCAGCATGCAGACATAAAAACATTATCTGGCTGTCAGATGCGCGATCTTTATTTTCATTCACCGCCTGCATGCTTTCCATTGCTTTTAATCCGAATGGGGTGGCAGCATTGTCAAGCCCGAGAAAATTTGCTGCAAAGTTCATGGTCATAAAACCATAAGCAGGATGACCGGAAGGAAGCTTTGGAAAAATTTTTACAAACAGCGGAGTCAAAAACCTGGAAAGCTTATTAATTGCATTTGAATCATTGAGAAGATGCAGCAAGCCACAAAAGAACGTCAGGTATCCGATGAGTGGAAGCCAGATGTCCATGATGGTGTTTTTGCATGTCATGAAAATACCATCAGCAGATTGTTTCCCTTTGCAGATTTGAACAACACCGTTATCCGTAAGCTGGAATAGTGTATCGCCCTGCCGAAAGCCTGTTGCTTTACTGATCAGTATATTTGAGAACAGCAATGAATCGTATTGCTGAAATTTCTGCGCGGGAATTTCAGCAACTACAACAGGATCGTTTTGCTTTCCGTTTACAATACTGCTGATGGTATATATGCGGCCTGTTGTCAGCAGTATAAAAATGTAAACAATGCTGCATACAATTACAAAAGACCAAAACCTGCTTAATGCCATATTTTTAAAATCCGGATAAAGATAATTGCATTATTGAAATGTAATGACTTGGACTTTTATTTCTTTTTAACTTTTTTATTGATAGTTCTGTCAAATTACAGAGCCGGATTTTTATTGCGTTCCTTATTGTAATGGTTTTGCGAAGCCTTGTTATACCAATATTTATTATTAAATAATCAAAAGGAATGGGTATAATGCCGATAGAGAAGCTGTTTCCCAGCCTGCCCCGATTTATCGGGGATTTTTATCGGTATTTCGGATTCCGTATCGGTATTACTGACAGGATGAAGAAGGATTTTAAAAATGAGAGAACAAATGTCAGATGATCTGAAACTGAAAGAAGTGGAGAGGTGGCCGGGAAGTAATTTGGAGTATTGATCCACTTTATATTTTTTTGAAAGCAATTATCTCAGCAGTGAAGCCCAGTCTCTTCTATCTTCAAGATTTGTAATATGCATTCCTGAATCTTTTAACGATTTATTCAGAGAGTTAAAAAGATCGTTTCCAAAACGAATAAACTCTTCCTGTCTGAATTCAGTAAAATTATTTTTAAGCAGCACCGGCTGTAACGTCTCTGAATGATTGCTGACCAATAATTGCATTGCCGCATCAAGGCATAAATAAAAAATAACAGTGTGCATCCATGATAGCTGGATCGGTCCCGTTTCAATTTCCATGCAATTATATTTTACCGTATAATATGTAGGATCCGTTATTATATTTTCAGCAAGCACTTGCCTGTTATGTGCCCGGTCAAATAAAGGGTTTAAAAACATAACTTCATCCATGATCATAAAAGTCCCTCTTACTACAAGGCGTGTATTTCCTCCTACCGTCAGGCTTAGCCCGGGCTGAAGCAATGCCTTGTTATTCATGGCATCCTTTTTCCGTGAATCGTAATATTGACTTATGGCATTTTCCGAAAGGTCCTGAAAAACTTCTTCTCCCAATTGCAGTTCTCCGTCAAATTCAACATGATTCAATTTGCACTGATCCTTCAGCGACAGGATGCAATTTTTAAAAGTTTCTTCAATCATCCGGATTAACACATCATCTGTAAACAAATCCTTTTCTGTACATTGCAATGCATACACAGTTCTCACTTTTATTTTTGCAACGGTTGCATATTCAATTCCTGCGTCTATATACATCTTCCATTCGTTCTCCGGCAGTCGCTCATAATCAAAGTTAAAATTAATTGTTGCTTTATCCTCGCGATTGCCTGGCAGGTTGCTCTCAGGATGATCTGCAGGAAGCGGCTCAAAAAAAAGTATGATAGTACGTAAGGTATCAATGCCGATTACCTGTGAACCGGCAAGAGCTGAAATATTTTTTTGAGAAATTGAATTTCCATGTGTCAGGGCTATCACTGAAGGTTTAAATACACAAAGACTTGCATATTCGTGCAGCCTCTTGAAAGTATAATAAGGAATAACAGTCAGTGAGATCTTTTCTTCCGAACATTTACACGCGCATATCGAACGGCAATGAGCTATCGCAAAATCCATAAGCCACGCTATCGCTGAAGTCGGAAATTTATTCCTGTCAAGCCCTTTCACAGAAAATATAGTTCTTACTTTTATCATTGCAGCATACTCATTCCGGTTTTCACCAAGAAACAATGCAACATCCAGCCATACCAATGAATAGTCCGGTTTGCTGAGATGATCAAGCGCAACCTCCGGCTCCGGCTCCCATTTCATTTTGTCAGTCACCTGCGTTGCATCAACATCCCACGCCAGCAATTGAATGTCCGTAATATTATATGTAAACGTTATTTTATTTTCTGCCATTATTTTGTTATAGGTCCCCACACATTATTAATTTTATAAGTAATATCTTTTGATATCTCCTCGCTCGTCAACATACGCAGAATGTGTCCCTGCAAAGCCGATCCTGCGGTTTTATATGCAAAAGCAGCGCGGCAATGGGCAATTCCCGTATTCATTAAATATTCCCAAAACGGCTGATCTACCTCATGCTTTTTCAGAAATTTTGTTTCAATTAAAGTTGTTAAATTAACGGATGCAAGCTTAACCGCCTTGCCAGGAGTATAATAATTAAGAAATGATTCAATGGTGATCTTATCATATTTTTTTCCTTCTTTTTCATGAGTCTTCCTGAAAAGGTCTGCACCAAAGTTCCATTCATTTTCATTGTTATTGCAATCATTTGCCTCAAGCGCTGCATGTACAAACCAATCCTTTAAGATTAC
>JBDSOU010000282.1:0-3388 GCA_039914625.1 Bacteroidia bacterium
TTCTGCCTGTGGTCGGTGTTCTTTCACCGATCACGATAAAGAAAATAGTATAAATAAAATAAATCTCTGGTCGGTAAAAAAACATCGACCAAATGAAGAAAGAAAAATAGCTATCATCATAAAAGATAAAATAGAAAAAACGGATAAGGAAATTGATAAAATGGTTTATGAGTTGTATAGATTGCCGGAGGAGGAGATAAAAATAGTGGAAAATAAGCAATAAGAAGGTTAAATGGGTTTCCTTGAAATTAATAATCCTGACATAGGTTGGCATAATAATATAACAGAATTAAAATAAGAAGCATTTAAAAAAATCAAATGGATTATCCTTTTTCTGGTACGAGCACGAAAGTTTCAAAGCGGGTTCAGTTTATAAATAAAATTTTAAGACGACTGAAATTTGATTATGAGCTGAAACCCGCACCCCGGGTAGGAAAAGATTTTATTACTGCGGAACAGGTTGTGAACCTGTATCATTTATTAAGCGGAATTTTATTTTATAAAGTGGAAGGCGCTATAGTGGAATTAGGTGCTCATATTGGGCAAAGTGCGATCATCATTCAATCCATTATCGAAAACATGAATAGTCAGAAACCGTTTATTGTGTATGATAAATTTGATTTAAAAGTAAACGGCATTGCTGATAAAGAAATATTTATAGACAATTTTAAAGCATCAGGATACAGAATACCGGAAATGAAACAGGGTTTAATGGAACAAATAGTGCCGGGCGAGCTTCCGTTAAAAATAGCATTTGCTCACATTGACCTGGGAACAGGATTTAAGGAAGGTCATCAAAAGCTTATTGATCACTGCCTTAAAAGTATATACCCGCGTTTGTCACCGGGAGGCGTTTGCATGCTTATGGACTACCATGATAATATGGTAACACAAAAAGGACTTGACGAAAACCCCGGCATAAAAAAAGCATGCGATAATTTTTTTAGAGATAAAGCTGAAAAAGTGTTCGTCCTTTACGGCAACCAGTATTCACATGGTTTTTTCCGAAAAAATATTGATGAGGCAATTTCTCTTTCACCTGTAAACCTGACGAAAAAGCGTACAGATGAATTTATTGTCTCCAAGCAGCGTCTCTCGCCCCTTCGCGAGGATTAACGATGAAAATAACAAGGAATTTGAAAGAGCTTATTTTTACAGTGCTGCAAAAGATTATGGAGGAAAAGGGGTTGGTTAAAATCACGGTGCTGTAACGTATGCAGCACATCCTCGTCTTAAACACACAGCCCCGATTCAGACGACATAGAGGCTTTAACAGCATATAATATTAAAGATTCAGGGTTTCCCCAACGGTCATTAATTTTCCTACTCCGATAAGATAGGCTTTGAAAATTGCACTTCTTAAACGGCTGCCATGGCTCTGCATATAAGCAAAATCGTTTACGTAATTGTTCCATTTATTCCGGTTCATGCTGTTAATGGAAACGGCAATAGATAAAGAAAGAATGCGCGTGGTATGCCACCAACCGCTGGGTATATAAATGGATTCGCCTTCTTTTACCAGGACCATTGTGGGCTGCACCTGCTTAAAAAGGGGATATTTTTTATAATCAGGATTAAAGAAATTAACCGGTGATTTGTTAGAATTAATATTTTCAGTATAAAGATACTTGGTTTGATCGGGAGAAATAAAATAAAATTCTTTATCCCCTTTTATCTGCGTTACGAACGCATGCATGTGAAAACCATCATAATGCAACACAGGAAAACAGGTGCCCTGACCCCCGATGAGCAATTCGATAATTCCCTCTCGTTGTCCCCATTTTTTTGGAATGAGGGTGCTTTTTAAACGATCAGGAAGCCCATATTGAAAATAAGGTTCAAGATCCGGCAGCAGCTCCCGAAATATTTCAGCAATATTTACTTCATTCAGATAAGGTGCAGGTTTTTCAGCAGTTGAAGCCATTACCACGCCCATATAGTCGCTCATGTTAAAAGTCTTATTGTCAACTTCCACACTACGGTCGGCAAATTTATCTTTAAAGAATTCCGCATTCCATTTTTCATGGGCTATCCATGTATGTGTTGCATCTTTAATAACCACCGGTTTGCAATGATTGTAATACTCATTAACAAATTCATCAAGGGAGAGATTTGCTCTTTTGTCAACGGTGTTCATAATTGCAGGGTTTGGTAAGTGCTTTCTTCTTTTCAGATCATGAACAAAATTAGTAATTTTTCTATAGCCTGAAAAAATTTTTCCTGTTATTAAATAAATCAGGATATTTTTTTCTCTATGTCATTCGATGTAACCCTCATCCCGGCAGGTTTGCGCAGTTTGCTGCCGGGTGTTTCATTCGCATGATGCTCTTTTAAAGCAATACCCTATGCGTTAGATTCCGGCACGATTGAGGGTTTTTAAAATCATAACAATCATCGACCACGATAAAGAAAATAGTATAAATAAAATAAATCTTCTGCCACGCTTTGTGTCCTAACAAACCGGAAAGTTGACTGTCAGAGGATTGCATATCCAATTTCATCATGCGTGAAGACAGGCACGATGGCGAAAAATTAAAATATTTCAAGTAATTTTACGCGAAACAAAAAATAATTTTACATAAAATGACAACAACACAAACAATGACTGCTACAGAAGTAGCAAACCGGTTGGTAGAGCTTTGTCGCCAGGGAAAAAACATGGACGCAATAAAAGAATTGTATGCCGACAACATTGAAAGTATTGAACCTATTGGTTCGCGCCATCCGCATACAGAAGGTAAAGCAAACGTAATGACAAAACAAACAGAATTCTTTTCGATGGTAGAAGAAGTACATTCATCAGAAGTTTCAAACCCTTCTGTTGCTGCAAATTATTTTACTCTTACAATGAAAATGGACATGACCCTAAAAGGTAGGGGCAGAATGGCAATGGATGAAGTTTGCGTTTATAAAGTATTAGATGGAAAAATTGTGCACGAACAATTTATTTTTGATGTAATGCCAATGTGATTCTTCATATTTTATGAAACAGAAAAGCCCTAATAACTGGGGTTTTTCTGTTTCTATGTTAATGTGGAACATTTTTGACAATCGACTGTGTCCTCACAGCCGATAAATCCACCCGATCAGTACTCCATCTCGTAATGAAGCAATTCCCTGTGCGTTAGATACAAATGTCTCTTTCCTGCACCGATTTGGGTCCTATGTACTTTCTGAGTCTTCCATTTGGGGAACTCAGAAACCTTGAAACGGAAATAAGGATGTTCTCTTAAAATATGCCCTTATTTATTTCCATTGTTCAGGTTGTCTCGTCCTGAAATAGGTTGACTGATTGAATGTCGAAAAGTCAACAAAAATCAGGACAATGAAAAGGCGAAAAAAACAAAAATTCAACGAAGATTTCAAACGCAAAGTAGCTTTGGAAGTA
>JBDSOU010000100.1:0-2146 GCA_039914625.1 Bacteroidia bacterium
AAAAAGTTACCTACCTCGAAGCTCCTGCAGCCACACCTGCCGATGAATTTTTAATTGACAATGCCCATAAGGAAAAATGCTATATCGTTTCAAACGATACCTTTCGCGACTGGAAGAAAAAAGATTCATGGACGGCTGAAAATATTGACCGTCTCCGGATACCTTTTATGATTGTGCAGGGAAATGTCACACTGCTGCTTAAGGATAAGAGTCTGATAGAATGAGAAGCTCAGCTATGATTTGCAATGTGCAATTCGTAAATTCAGCATATTGGTCAATGTTAACTGCGCACTGCTCATAAAACTTCAATTTAATATGCTTTATAAAAATTTGTGTTCTCTTTAACTATGGAGTATTCTCTTTCGATAGTCGTTATCCGCCTATTGAAATCTCAATGGTCTTTCTATCAGGATTGCTATCAAAGAATTTATCTAAAACCAATTTGAATACAGGATTGGTATCTTCAATTTGCGAGAATAAGGTCATTGAAGATTTTAGCTTTTTATCACATCCGGCATTAACTTTTCCATCCCTGCCATAAACTAAAATTTCCTGCCTTAAACTAATTGCACAGGCTAAACGCTTTTGGGCGGGTGTATGTTTACATCGTAATTAAAAAAAATATCAAACATTAAAAAACAATCTGCCATGAAAACAAAAACTAAATATTCTCTGATGATCATTCCGGTTATGATCCTGTGCATGAACAAAAACATTGAAGCACAAAATGACTTGGCAAAAACCAGCTTCAATCAGGAAATAAACAATGATGCAAAACCACACACGGAATTCCAAAATGAAAAAACAATAAACGTGCTTGAAGCTGAAGTTGCGGAATTGAAAGCGGAAATGCAAATGCTGAAAAGCAACTTGAATATATCCATTCAAGCCGTGGAAGGAACAAACCATGCACTTACAGTAAGAATGAAACCATTTGAATACAAACTATCAGTAAAAGCCCGGTTGCCTGAATCTTCTCTTGACGGTGAACTGAACATTAGCAATAATGACGGACGGATTGTTTTCTCCCGAAATAATCTGAGAGACTTAGAGCAGGTTGAAGCGAATACAGCTATGTGGACTCCAGGAAATTATTTTGCTGAATTGTACATAGATGGAACACTGATTGAAAGCGAAAAGTTTGTCATTAAAAAATAAATTTTCTGAACATCAACATTTTAATTCAAAACCAAAACTATCGTTATGAAAAAAGTAATCTCCATCCTCATCTTCTTAGTTTTATTCTATGTGCTTCCTCTTTCCGTTAAACCTGAATTGCTCATGTACCCTAAGGTTATTTTCCTCGCTGCAATCTGCACTGTTCTGTTTGCAACGCAACCGCGCTTCAGCATTACTGAATCAAAGCAAAAGTTTTCAAGCGATAAAAATACTGTTTGGCTGATACTGATTGTTTCAGGATTCGGTCAAATAACTTCTTTAATGGAGTGGGCTTATTTCAGGCAGAGTTTACCTGATTTTTCAACCTGGACTATTATAGGTGCAATAATGTTAATTGCAGGAACCGTTTTTCGTTTGCATGCCATAAAAGTTTTAGGAAAATATTTTTCTGCAACGGTTCAGATAAAAGATGAACACCGCATTATTTCACAGGGACCTTATAGTGTTTTAAGGCATCCTTCTTATACAGGAGCTTACATTGCCATGCTGGGCTGTGCGGTTTTTCTTCATTCATTCATTGGTATACTGATTTTCGGAGTGGGAATGCTATATGTATATCATAAAAGAATTAGAGCTGAAGAAAATACACTGACAGAACAGTTCAAGCAAGAGTATGTTTTGTACAGCAAACGCACATTCAAAATGTTCCCTTATATCTGGTAAATAAAATTCTAAAACTGAAATCCACAATTTAAAAACAAAATCACATGGAAACTACACTTAAATATTCGGTAAGCATCATGACAAATCCTGAGCAGTTAACTGAAGCCTTGAGTTTGAGATACAGAACTTATAAAAAAGTTTATCCGAAAATTACTGAGACTCTTACACAGCCTTACGAAACGGATGGATTTGATACAAGAAGCATTCATCTGGGATTGTACGCAGAAAGAGGAGGAAAAAAGATTCTTGCCGGTTACAGCAGGTTAATTATTCCCCCGGTTTATGAAAATAAATATACTGATTT
>JBDSOU010000027.1:0-1988 GCA_039914625.1 Bacteroidia bacterium
CGGGAAGGAAGGGAACGCCCAAATCACAAAAATGATTTTAATATTACATCTTCATCCCACCCATTGAATTAGCTCCATTCCGAATAGTATATTCACTCTGCAATAAAAAGCTACCGGAGCTTATTACCAATTCACCTTCTTTAATTCCTGAAATTATTTCTACTTCATTTTTATTTTGCATACCGGTTTCTACATTGCGGCTTTCGTAACTTCCGTCAGGCAACTGAACCCAAACGGTTTTCATTTTCAAAAGTAGCAAAGCAGATTTGGGAATCACTAATGTTTTTTTCTCTTGTGTTTTAAGATATACGTAAGCCATCATTCCGGGAGTGATTTTGTTTTCCTGATTTTGAATTTCTATTCGCACTTTGCTGAATTTTTTGTCTTCATCCAATGAAGGATTTTCAAACACAACTTTTCCTTTGTACGATTTTTCTGCTGCTACTTCAAATGAAACGGATACTTCTGATTGCTGGTTTAAATATTTTAATTGTTCGGGATATACTTGTGCTTCTACCCAAATTGTATTCAGGTTTGAAATTTTAAATAACGATGTTCCTGCTTCAACATACGCACCTTCGTTAATTTTTAACTCTAATAAAAATCCGCTTTCGTTGCTTGTGTAGGAAAATGTTGGAGAAATTTGTTTTGAAGATGCAAGCTCATTGATTTGTTGTTCAGACCAACCCCAAAGTTTTAATTTCTTTTTGGATGCATCGGCTAATTCACCAACTATTTTTTGTTGCGAAGAAAATTTTGTTTGCTGTTCAACTGCATTCAGAAAATCTTTTTCGTCTGCTAATAGTTCTTCACTATAAATTGCAAAGAGCAATTGTCCCCTTGCAATTTTCTCACCGGGGTTGCGCACAAATAATTTATCAATTCGTCCTTTAACACGTGAACTGATTACTGAAATATTATTTTCATCAGGCACTGCGATTCCAAGTAAAGAAATTTCTTTATTGATAGTTTTTATTTGTGCGGTGTCTGTTTTTATATCCCCAAGAATTTTTTGATTTTCAGTTAAACGAAATCCGGTTGATTTTTTTCCATTTTGTGATTGTGCGCTATTGCCCCCGACTTTTATCAAAGTCATTCCGCATACAGGGCATTTGCCCGGAACTTTTGAATGAACAAACGTATGCATGGAGCAGGTGTAATATTCATTACTCTGTTCTGACGTACTTTCTTTTTTCTCTTCTTTATTTTTATTGCAGGAATAAACTGAAAGTAACGAGGCAAGAGCAAACAGCCAAAGAATTTTATTAGGTATAAATTTTATTTTTTTCATTGCTGATGTTTTTCAGGATTAACCAAACCTTCGCTGTCTAATAAATAACCTGCATCGGAAGCGACTTCCTCATTTGCTGACAAACCATTTTTTATTTCAGTAAAATCTTTTGATGCTGCTCCCGTTTCCACAATACGAACTTTGTAAATATTTTTTCCGTTTTGTGTAGTTCCTGTTTTAAGCCACACTACTTTTTTATTTCCCAAATCAAGGATTGCAGCACTTGGAATCATGAGCGCATTAAGAGAAAAATTAAATTGCGCTGTGATAAATGAATTTAGTTTGAACAAGTTTTTCTGATTGGATAAATAAACTCTTACCCGCGAATACTTGGTACCGTTTTCAAAATAAGGTTCTATGAAATTAATTTTTGCCATCACATTTTCCTCTGCAACTTCACTTTTAATTTTTACATCCCCATTTATTTTTATTTTGCTTTGCTGTTTTGAATCAACAGAAATCACCGCCCACACTTCTTTGAAATCATTTACTGCAAATAGTGTTTGTCCTTTGCTCACATACAATCCTTCTCTAATCTGTTCACTATTGGTACTGCTATAATTTTGTGGTGATGATTTTGCGGCACCGCCCATTCCGCCCATACCTGAACTTGCTGTTGAACTACTCATTGCAGTTGCACTTGCATTGTCATTCAGATTAAATAAAACATAGCCACTGTAAGGACTGTAAATACTGA
>JBDSOU010000230.1:0-1879 GCA_039914625.1 Bacteroidia bacterium
AAAAATAAGGAGTTATGATCAAAACTAACCCAGGCGAACAATGGAAAGAAATTCAATTTAATTTTAAGGGTATGCGAAACCGTTATGCTGTTTCCACCCATGGCAGGGTTGCCAGCTTTAAAGAAAACCTTGCTGAGGGGGCAATTATTTCCGGAACCCTTAATAATGGCTATCTCGCCCTGAAAATAAAGCCCGGAGGAAAAGACCTTCAGATGATGATCCACCGGCTGGTAGCCGAGGCATTTGTAAAAAGAAAAAGCAGCAAACACGTTTTTGTCAGTCATTTGAATTATAAAAAAACAGATAACCGTACCGCTAATCTTCGCTGGGCAACCAAAGAGGAAATGTACGAGCATCAGCAAAAAAGCCCCAATGTAATTGCAAGCCGGAAGGCAAGAAAAAGTGTCGGACTTAAACTGACCATTGCCAAAGTAAAAGATATTAAGAGAAAAATACAAAGCGGAAAAATTCTGATGAAGGAAATTGCAAAGCAGTTCAAGATTTCCGAAATGCAGTTGTACCGTATCAAGAGAGGAGAAAATTGGTCAGAAGTAAAAATATGAAAATAGGAATTGTTTGTTACCCTACATTTGGAGGAAGTGGTGTTGTTGCTACCGAGCTTGGAAAAGCGTTGGCTGAAAAAGGACACCGCATTCATTTTATTACGTATAGTCAGCCCGTAAGGTTAGATTTTTTTTCTGAAAACATTTCTTATCATGAAGTGGAAGTTTCAAAATACCCGTTGTTTGAATATGCGCCTTATGAAACTGCTTTAACAAGCAAATTAGTGGATGTAGCAAAATATGAACACCTCGATTTGCTCCATGTTCATTATGCTATACCTCATGCATCGGTTGCTTACCTCGCAAAACAAATCCTGGCGGAGCAGGGTATTCACATCCCCGTTATAACCACCCTGCATGGCACCGATATAACGCTGGTCGGCAGAGATGCCAGCTATGAACCGGTAGTTACTTTTGCCATAAATCATTCTGACGGCATTACGACAGTTTCAGACAGCCTGCGAAAAGACACTTACGCAAATTTTAACATCACAAAAAAAATTGAAGTTATTCCTAATTTTATTGATCTGAAAAGATTTTCAAAAAAGGCTAAAGATCATTTCAAAAAGGCAATTGCTCCGTTTGGCGAACGGATCATCGTTCACACTTCAAATTTCCGTCCTGTAAAACGTGTGCAGGATGTGATTCATGTATTTGAAAAAATTATACAGGAAATTCCGTCAAAGCTCCTGTTAATCGGTGATGGTCCCGAACGAACAGCTATTGAAAAACTTGCCCGTGAAACAAAAGTATGTGAACAAATCCGTTTTCTCGGAAAGCAGGAAGCCATCGAAGAAATTCTTTCGGTTACTGATCTGTTTATCATGCCCAGCGAATCAGAAAGTTTTGGACTGGCGGCACTCGAAGCAATGGCGTGTCAGGTCCCTGTCATTTCAACCAATACGGGTGGAATGCCTGAATTAAATGTACATGGTGTTACCGGCTTTATGAGCAATGTGGCTGACATAGATGACATGGCAAAAAATGCCATCTATATTTTGAATGATAACGAACGGCTTGCAACATTCAAATCAGCAGCACTGAACCGCGCAAAAGAATTTGATATTAATGTCATCATGCCGCTTTATGAAAACTATTATGAGAAAATTTTGAATGAGCAGTTAGTTTGATCTCTGTTTTAAAGTACGCTTCTTGCGGAAAGCAGGTTATTCTAAAACTGCACATTGGTAGGTGTTAGAATTCATAAGTTCAACAATTTTTTCCGGGGAAATATTTTTCCCTTCTACTCTTAAAATTTTATCACAGTCTTCTAAATCAAAATTGATTTTATGTTTCGGGAAATGTCCGGCAAGCTT
>JBDSOU010000250.1:0-23777 GCA_039914625.1 Bacteroidia bacterium
ACTTGTTTTATTTTTTCGCAACTCAACTCCAGACCTAAGTTTGAAAAAATTCTTTTTGCAAATAATTCATTGAACATCATTGCCTTAATATCATTCATAGAGAAGTTTGTGTTTTCTTGTTTTTGTACCGGCAAATGGAACATGGCTTTGGCAAAGGATACGGTGGTGAGTGAAGCATTGAAGTGAAAGTGAAGTTTGTTTTCACTTCTTGCCTGACAATCTTCCAATCCGACATGTTGTTTGGCATCACGCAGGAGAAATTCTATTTGAAAACGTAAGGTGTAGTAGTGATGGATTTTTTCAGGGTTCAAAGATAAATCGGTAGTGAACAGTAGCGCGTATATTCCTGTTGGCTTCGCGTTCTTGAGTTGCTCGATATAAACCAATTGTATTTCTTTTTTTAATTGGATAGAATAAACTCTTCCTGCATACAATGCTTTCTGGTCATCTTTTAAAAAGCATTTGATCTTGCGTTTATCTATGTTCTTCACATTTACTTTGCTGTGGTATTTTTTCTTACGCCCCTTACCTTTATGCTGTTCTCCTTTGAATAGATACATCAGATTTGCATCTGTACGCAACTTGCTGATTACATGAAGCGAGGAATTATTTTCCACTTCGTTTACAAATTTCTCTTTGGCAAAATAACCATCCACTGCAAGATATTGAATGCCTAACTCTCTTAATCCAGACACTGCTTTTTTTATACAATCAGCGTAATGATCAACTAATGTTTTGCCCATTGATTTTAGTTCTTTGGCTGTAGGTGTTTGCCAGGCTTCAAATGAAAAAGCTGTTTGATGCGCTACATCTACAATAGCCATACATCCAATCTCTAACCCATATTTGCTTTGTTGTTCACAGCCGTTCCAAAACATGCCTGCATGTGGAGTGTGTTTTCCGCTTTTGCGGATATGAGATGGATCAAATGCAGCTATCAGTTCTTGATTACAATACAGTTGAATTGTCTGTGTATTGAATTTCATAAAGTCAAATTCCTGCTCAAACTGATGCCGGTAACTTTTTTCATTATAAAAGTCATACCGACTCATGTTACTGAAATTGTATCGCCCTCGCATACTCATATATAAGGGCAGAATGTGTTTGAAAAATTTTTTACCCGATAACGAGATTACTCCGTTCATTTTTTCTATTATTGCATCAATTACGTTTTCTACGTAACCAAAAGCATCTTGTTTTGTTCTCATAAACCAAACCTGATGCTTTTTTTATTTTATTATTCACTCGTCCGTACCTTTTAATTAACACCCTCCTTTTAATATCTCCAAATAACTACCGAACCATTGTTAATCACATTTCAAAAATAGTCTGAAACACTTGATAGCACTGCTTAGGAATTTTTTCAAATTCAGGAAACAAGCTAAGTTTAAAAAAATTATTTTTGAACAATAAATAACTTGAATCCATCAGAATGCAATTATGTCATATTTTGAATTAAAAAACTACCGAACCATTGTTAGAAGCATCCCGATAACTATCGCATACGCGTCAAGCTAAGCGGCAAGTTTAAGTTGAAATTGTTTAGCATTTTGTCTGTCTTTACGCCTGTCGTAGGCGCAATGTGTTTTTATTTGTTTGATAATTTCCTTGTTTGATTTGGTTGTTATTAATTCCCTGAAGTGTTTATTGAAGAAGTTAGCCAATTTCAAAATACTTAACGCATCTTGCGGTGATTCTTTTTCCATTTCGCTTTCGCATTGAAGCCACCAGACTACGTGAAACAAATAAATATAAAGCAACATTAGATAAATGATGCAATTTACTCTGATTACATTTTTACACTGATGGTGAATTATTTTTTCTAAGGAAAAACAACTTTTCCAGCTTTTAAAGATTATTTCAATGCGCCATCTGAGTTTATAGAGTTGGAAAATTTCTTCTGCATTGCATTGCCTGGGTGTAATGTTGGTGATATAAATGCTATAGCCAAGCAACTCATAGTATTGCGATGAATGATTTAATCGTCTATCCCTGTCAGTAAGTGCTTTTCTTCTGCGTTCAGCAGCTTGTTCTGGTGGAATCGGTAGGGCAATCAGACGCACGTTTAATTGTTGTTGTGTGCCTATTAATACTTCTTTGTCTATGAATTTCCGTTTGCGCAGTTCGTGTGTCCTGCGATGGATAAGGACATGTTTCAAAATTAGTTCTTTGAAAGTTATCCATCAAAACTTTAGATGAGAGGAGAAGCAAAGGAAGAAAAGTTTATCAATTTCGGAAACGAGCTGCTACCGTAATGTCGTAATAGCGGATGGACTCACAGAAGGAAAAGAAGGACTTAGTAAACTCTTTGGATGTTCTCTCGGAATCACTATTCTGGTAGTGAAAATCAATCCGCCCTGCGGTGCTGATCTTTCAAGGAAAGGTGCTGAACGGACAGGAAAAAGGCGGGGAGTACCCGTCAGGAGAGAATGGAAAAGCTGAACGAAAGTAAACCGTTCGATGAGGTGTCGTGAATAACCCCTGCGAAGGGACACCCGAAACTGAAAACCGTGTGTCGAACTGCCACACGGGACAAGAGCAGAAGTCACCAGGTTACTGACTGCTTCGGTTTCCGGCACAAAGACGGCAGCAGTTCCATTCGGGCTTATTTAAGGAACAGGAGAACCTGCCCATTGGTGTTAAGAGAGAATGCTATAAATTGAAGGCAGAGCGTATCAATACAATGGAGCAGGGGCGGATTAACCCGTAGTAGCGAGAGTGTCAAATTAACTTTTTTGAAAGCAAGAATGAGCGAAGGGGTTAACGAAGTCAAAGTAAGTTCGCCAACCTACGAGTAATCGAGGGACGAGCCTTATCTTACTGAAACCTGAAATGGTTTTATGACTTTGAAGAGCCGTGTGACGGGAGACTGTCAAGCACGGTTCTGTGAGAGGCTTAGGAGTGAAACTCCCCTTTGCCTACTCGACTTTCAATAAATTTATTTCTGCTCCCGTTGCCACATCAAATACTTTGGTTATATAGCTTTTTCGTGCTATAAAATAAATTCCATTATCAATAAAGTTTGAAACTACATCAAGTATAGTGAACCTAAATCACGAATACATAAATCGCCTTTTTGCAAGTAAGGCAACACATTGGCAGAAAGACTTTGATCGTTGTTAGAAAAGCTATGCACGTTAAGAAACGGAAAATTGTTTTCTGTAAGATTATACATGGCGTGAATTTTTGCCTGGGCTTTTTGCACGCCTCTGGAAATATTGCCGGGAAATTCTTCCGCCAACGCATCAGGCAAACTAATGGTTGTGCTGTCATCAATTTTCGCGTTCTTAAAATTCTTCAACACGCCTTTTATCTTCTGCATCTTAACAGCGGGAGTATGCTTACTGATTGTTTTTTCAACAACGCTCTTTATAAACAGTTCTGTTGCCAGTTGCATACGTTCATTTAACGCTTGCCGACTTATGGTCTTGCCTTCTAATAAGCCAATCTCCACAGCCCAGTCAGCATATGTATTGCGTTGCCTGGATACCATTATCATAAACCCGATTATCAAATTCTTTGGTGAAATTTTGCCTGTGCTACGCTGTAAGTATCCGCACAGCCTTGCTATTTTATTAATTGTTTTGGTTACTAATTGTAATAAAATTATATTTTCTTTGTCATCCCGATTTTTATCGGGACTGAAGCTGTTTGTTTTCATTTGTCGTAATTTGAATTACAAACAGCTTCTTTTATTTTATACCTTTATTGCCTCAAACCTTGATTCTTTCTACATCCTGTTGTTAATAACACTGAATTAGCTTGACGCGTATGCGATAATTATCGGGATGCTTCTAACAAACATTGTGGGTTATCGGAGAGTTGTGCTTGAGTCGAAAGCCCACCGGGCTTTCTTCCTCCCTTCTTTTATCCCGATAACTATCGGAATCATTTATCCCTTATGAGTTATATGCAACCCGTGCGCTTCGAATAAACAGTGTTGCTAACTTCAAACTTTACCGCAAGCCGTACTTTTCATTATCGCCTTCCCTTCGCAATATAAAAGAGAAGCAACCCAATCGCACAAAAAAACCACCGCAAAGTTGCTTCACATCTTATTTTGCCCCACCGAACTCCGTTCGTCTAAGCAACCATTCATGTTGAAACAAATTTTCGATTTTTCAACCAAACAAAAATCATCTCTCTATATTTGCCTTGATGAATCACTTGTATTTTAGCGAATGCCTGCAAATCTTAAAACAACTTCACCACAAAAATCCCGAAAGATTTATTGACCTAATTTACATTGACCCGCCTTGGAGATTAATTGAAACATGGTCTATGGTCGGTGCACACACCAAACGGGGACAAAGCCTACATCATTATTTTTTTTGAGCGCCTTTATACAAAAACATCGTCCAAAAATTACATTTGTACAAATAATTAAACAACACATAAGACTTGAACAACCTGCTCGACCATTTTAAACTAAAGCATGAAAAAGAAAATCATGAAAATGTAATTACCGCCATCACAAGTGGTGTAGTTTTTCGCGGGACAAATTTGTGGGTGCTCATCTTTGCAATCTTCATTGCATCTCTTGGACTTAATGTAAACTCAACGGCTGTAATTATCGGTGCAATGCTCATTTCCCCATTGATGGGACCCATTATGGGTCTTGGACTTGGTATGGGAATCAATGACCTTGCACTTTTAAAAAAAGCATTGTTTAATTTTCTTTTAGCAGCAGCCGTAGGTTTAACAACCTCAACGGTTTTTTTTCTCATATCTCCAATCAGTGATGCGCACTCCGAAATTCTTGCTCGTACATCACCCAACATTTACGATGTGCTGATTGCATTCTTTGGCGGGCTTGCCGGAATACTCGCAACATCAAGTAAGCAAAAAGGAAATGTAATTCCGGGTGTTGCGATTGCAACTGCATTGATGCCGCCACTCTGCACAGCGGGATATGGTTTGGCAACACTTCAATTTTATTTTTTCTTCGGTGCGCTTTATTTGTTTCTTATAAACACTGTTTTTATTGCACTTGCAACTTTAGTAACAGTAAGGTTGCTTAAATTTCCATTTCATCATTTGCCTGATGCAGGTGCAGAAGCAAGAGCAAAGCGGATTGTATGGATTGTAGTAATTGCTACATTATTGCCAAGCATATATTTCGGTTATGACATTGTGAAGCAAAGTAAATTTACCAAAAATGCAGACCGTTTTATTGACCTTGAATCCATCATTCCTAACGATTATTTATTAAAAAAAACAGTTGACCCGAAAAATAAATCTATTGTTTTGGTTTACGGAGGCGCAGAAATAGACAGTGTAAAAATCAGTGAACTGAAATCAAGATTAAAAAAATACGACCTCCAGGATTGCACTTTAAATATTAAACAGGGCTTTGCTTATTTGAATGACAATGTTGAAAACAAACAGGTGGAACAACTGAACAATTTATTAGCTGAAAAAAACAAAGAAATTCAAATTAAAAAATCAAAACTCGATAGCATCAATGCAATTGCTGGATTAAAGACCCAACTCATAGAAGAAGCAAATGCACTATATCCCGAAATGACAAACATTTCCTTTTCTCTGCTGCATTCAACTGAAACAACTAACCATTCTGATACAATATACATCGCATATCTTCAATTTAAAAAAATGCCTTCCCCAAAAGAAAAAACACAAATTCAAAATTGGATGGAAACGAAGATGAATAAAAGGGTGAGGCTAATAATTGAGAAATGAAGTTTTATCTCCTCAGAATGTTACTTTTACATTACAAATGAACATCACAATTCAAACAATAAACTTTAAAGAAAGCAAGCACCTCACGAAATTCGTTCACGAAAAAGTCGGAAAACTTTTTAACCAGTATCCCGAAACTATTCGTGTTGACATTACATTAAAGGAAGGAGCAAAAAGCAATCCCACCAATCAATGGTGTGCATTGTATCTTTCACATCGTGGAGAAAATCAATTTGTAAAACGCAATTCCACCTCTTATGAAGAAAGCATTATACTTTGTGTGGAAGCAATGGAAAAAATATTACGCAGACAAAAAACAAAAAAAGTAAAACAACGCAACGACAAATTAAAATAACCAATGCTTTTCGTCCTTCTCCTTTTATTAGTCGTAATGATTTTGTTTGCCACCGAATGGCTAACACCGGACATTATTGTTTTGCTTGCGCTGTGTTTACTTGTTTTTTCAGGGTCAATCAACAGCAATGAGGCGTTTCAGGGATTCGGAAACGATTTTATCATCATGCTCATTGCCATTTTTATAATTGGCGGTGTATTAAAGCACAACGGCATTATAGAATACCTTTTGCAAAAGGTGGACAAACTCCCCTATCTTAATTTATCATGGCTCATGATTATCACCATGATAGTAACTGCCGCGCTTTCCGCATTCATGAATAACACTGCGGTGGTGTCCGTTTTGATTGCTCCTTTAATCGGGTTGTCAACAAAATTGAAAGTCAGTCCTTCAAAATTATTAATGCCAATGGCTTTTGCTTCACTAATGGGTGGCACATGCACACTCATCGGCACATCAACCAACATAGCAGGCAGCAGTTTTCTTACACAAAAAGGAATTGACCCCATCAGCATGTTTGAACTTTTACCAATTGGTTTGCCCATCGTTTTATTCGGAATACTTTTTATGGCAACCATTGGAAAAAAAATGTTGCCCGATTTCAAAGTCGAAGAAATTCAGACCGACAAATTCCTTCGCAAATATGTCAGCGAAGCAATTGTGAATAGTAATTCTCCTTCTATCGGTAAAGTATTTCACGAGTTTCAAAAGAAATATTCCGAAATAAAATTTGCAGAACTTATTAGAGGTGGCGAATTACTTGTGCCAACCGACTCCACTTATATTGAACAAGGCGACATCATGATTATAAAAGCGGACAAGGATTCGCTCTTGCTTTTTCTTCATACAGAAAATCTTTCCATCCTTCAAAACGCTAATGCAAAATTCAATTTGAATCATGAAATGGAAATGATAGAAATGCTGGTGCTGCCAAACTCTGCATACATTGGCAAATCAGTGCATACAAGTTTATTGCGCGAACAACGAAGCATTTCCGTAGTAGCCATTCATCGCAAAGAAGAAAACCTCAAAGGTAATTTAGATGCGGTTGAATTAAAGTCAGGCGATATGCTGGTAGCATTAACCACCAATGAAGAGGTAGAAAAAATTCAGCAGAACGCAAACTTCATCATCGTTAGCCAGCACGACAAATCAAAAAACATCAACCTCAAAAAAGGTTTTGGAATTTTACTCCTCTTCGGCTTTGCCATATTGCTTGGCTCAATAAAAATTATTCCCATCAGCATTGCCTTTATGCTCACTGCGCTGGTGGCGTATTTAATTAAAGCCCTTCCGCAAGACTCACTCATGCGAAGTGTGGACTGGCGCATGATTATTTTAATTGGTGGCATGAGTGCCTTTGGAGTGGCTCTCACAAACACTGGAGGCGATAAATTTATTGCTGAAAAAATCATCCACTTGCTTTCGCCATTGGGTAATTACGGTTTATTGGCTGGCTTCATGCTCATCACTGTTTTGCTTACACAACCCATGTCAAATGCCGCATCGGTTTTAGTAGTGCTGCCCATTGCATTAGAAGCAGCCTTAGAAATTGGCGTTGACCCGCGACCATTCGCCATTGCCGTAATTGTTTCCGCTTCCATTTCCATGATTGCGCCATTTGAACCCGCATCTTTATTAGTGTTCGCTCCGGGCAGATATAAAATTTTGGATTTTATTAAAGTCGGTGGCATACTAACATTAGTTGCACTGCTCATCATTCTGTTCACCGTTCCGTTAATCTGGAAATTTTAATTCACACATCATGGAAAAATATTTTGGCTATAAATTGTTTGAAGCGGGAGGAATCACCATTACAGGTTTTACCATCCTTGCTTTGCTCGCTACCATCCTCATCACTTATCTCCTTCTATTTATCTTTAAACGAAGTTTGCTCAATAATCCAAAACTAATCGAGCATGACAAAGGCAGACGCACTTCTATTTACATTTTAATCAAATACCTCACATTGATTTTCTCATTCACACTGTGCATTCGCATGATAGGTTTTGAAATTGGAATTTTACTCGCTGGCTCTGCTGCGCTTTTGGTGGGAATTGGTTTTGGTTTAAAGGAAATCTTTTACGATTTCATTTCAGGAATAATAATGTTGGTGGAAAGAAAAATAAGAGTGGGTGATATTTTGGAAATGAAAGACAAAGTAGGTAAGGTAAAAGAAATTTCATTGCGAACATCCATTATCATTACCCGCGATGAAGTAGAAATTATTGTTCCCAATCATAAATTTATAAGTGATGAAATCATTAACACAAGTTACAATAGTCTTTGCCGCAGATTCAGTATTGACTTAACCGTTGGGTTTAACGAAGACATTGAAAAAGTAAAAACCATTCTCACAGAATCAGCGTTGAAATTTGATATAATTATGCGCGATGACGATAAACATCCACGTGTTCGTTTATCAAAATTTGGCGAACAAGCATTGCACATGGAATTATTGTATTACACCAGAGAAGTTTTCCGAATCGGTTTTCTGAAAAGCGATTTACGAATGGAAATCTTAAAAAGATTCCGTGAAGAAAACATCAAATTCCCTTTACCAAATTACAATTTGAACTTTCAACAACCTGCACTAAAAAGCAATCCAGATGAATAGAATAACACAAGCGATAGTGCAAATAACTCAAGGTCAATAAATATCTGCCCGGCTTTTGAACGGTTTTTTTAAGAGAAGAAGACATTCGTGCAGTTGCCGAATGCTACTGCCCGGAATTATACTCATACACTTTTTTTCTATGAACGCGTTGTACTGTTCTTTTCTGTAAAAGAAAAAAAAGACATTCTCCTCTACGGGGTTGATGCTCTTAGCACGCTGTGCTGTGAGTTGCCGTTTTGTTTTAGTGATGAAACGCTCATCGTACGAAGGCAACTTGTTTTGGTGAACATCACCGCCAATTGTTCAGCCGTTTATGAAAAATGTGTACCTGTCTGCATCGCCTAAACTAAATGTCAGGATTTTTCCGCCATTGGCGGAGAATCGCTATTACTAATGTGAGGCTTTACTGTGATGCAGTAATACACTGCAGAAATAATAAATTTTTTGATAAGTTTGTACACTGTGCAGTCAAATTAAAGTGGGTCTCAGTTAAACTTGGCTTAAGGAGGACTAAATGCAAATTTTTAAAAGAAGGGTTTTGAGTGGTAAACCCCGTAGGATAAATATCCAACGGGGTAAACGAAAAGTTGTGCTTCTATCAACCGAGAAAAGCGAACACATGAGTGCCATTAAAAAAATAATAAAAACACGAGTAAACATTGTGGGTTATCGGAGGGGTTGTGCTGCAATCACACTGGGCTGTCTCATTCTTCCACCCGAAGAATGCCCTCCCTTCTTTTAAAAACTCATTTATCACTTATGCGTTATCGGATATGCTTTCGCCTACATTGAGCGGCAGTATTAATTAGTATCTTTAGGAACTAATTTTAAAACTTAAATAAAATGAAAACACAACTACTCTTTATTTTTTTGATTGTTTCTACAGCAGCAAAAGCGCAGTACGGAACATTAGACCCAACCTTCGGAATTGGCGGCAAAGTAATTACCGATATAGGAGGCGCTGATGATAAAGGAGCTTCAATTGCTATACAGAGTGATGGCAAATTGGTGATTGCCGGATTCGGTTACAATGGAAGCAACAATGACGTTGCTGTTACACGTTACCAAACCGATGGCAGTTTGGACAGCACATTTGGCACCAACGGAAAAGTAACTACTGCAATCGGCAGCTACCATGATTATGGACTCTCTGTTGCCATTCAACCTGATAGCAAAATTGTGGTTGGGGGATACAGTCATAATGGTTTAAATAATGATTTTGCCCTGCTCCGTTATATGAGTAATGGAAACCTCGACAGCACTTTTGGAACAAATGGAATTGTTACAACAGCCATCGGCAGTTACGGTGACAATGCTAATTCAATTGCCCTACAAGCCGATGGAAAAATTATAGCTGCCGGTTTCAGTGATACTTCAACCGGAGATTTTTTTGCATTAGCGCGTTACAATAGTAATGGAAGCATTGACACAACTTTTGGCGATGCAGGCAGAGTGATCACACATATAGGATTGTCCGATGATCAGATCAATTCCATTAAGCTGCAAAGTGATGGTAAAATAATAGCAGGCGGATACAGCTACAATGGCAATGACTGGGATTTTGCTTTGGTTCGTTACAACACCAATGGCAGCCCTGATACATCATTCGGCACCAATGGAATAGTAACAACCGATATTGGAAGTGATGATAATATGCTTTATTCAATTGCCTTGCAAAGCGATGGTAAAATTGTAGGAGCAGGATGGGCAGGACTTCAATTTGCCGGAGCACGATATAACACAGACGGCAGTTTGGATAATTCATTCGGCTCTGCAGGAATAGTGATTGCCATTATTGGTGTGAATGATGAAGCCGATGCTGTTGCAATACAAACAGATGGCAGCATTATTTTTGCCGGAATTTCACACAATGGTACAAACTATGACTTTGGATTAATCCGGCTTCAAACTGATGGTAGCGCAGACAGCACCTTTGGTACAGGTGGTAAAGTAGTAACAGATTTTGGTAACGATAATGATTATTGTCTTTCAGTTGCAATCCAGAGTGATAACAAAATAGTGGCTGTAGGTTTTTCCGGTCCTAACAACGGACGGGATTTTGCATTGGCGCGATACACTGCCGGTCCGGTGGGTATTCTGGAAATAAATGCTACTGATGCCATGTTAGTTTATCCCAATCCGGTGAGCGACAATTTCAGTATTCAATTTAAGAACAACCTGGTGAACGGGCAAATTAAAATACTTAATATATTGGGAGAAACAGTATTTGAGAATACCATTACTCATCAATCAGAAATTACAATAGTTGTTAAGAATATTCCGCACGGAATTTATATTGTGAAAGTGTTTGATGGGGAAAAAACTTATTGCAAGAAATTGATTGTTGAGCATTATTGAACGGAACACCTACATTACGAGGGTAGCACATCCGATAACATACATATCATCTTTAATTAAAACATGAATATTTCTCTGGCACTAAAAATAAAATAATTAAGAAGGGTCTCAGTAAAGTTAGTTGAAGGAGGACTAAATGCAAATTTTTTAAATAAGGATTTTGAGTGGTAAAAGATCAGTTTTGCATCCAACAAACATTGTGGGTTATCGGAGAGTTGTGCTTCTAATTAATAGAGATAACATTGTTTGACATTACTTCAAGAAGGCGCTTACAAAAATCAGTTACAAATTCGATTTCAATAAATACTGAATAACTTGAAAAAGGTATTTATCTTTATGAAGTGAGAAACAAAAACGGTATGATTAAGAAAGCGAAGGTTGTGAAAGATTTAAAGGCTTCTTCAGCTTCCACCTCCTGTGGCTCCACAACCAAAACTCAGGCTGCAGTAGAATATCCTCTTCTAACATTTCAGTAATTTTTCGTGTAATCTCACCGTTAGCTGTTTGCGTTGGATGTTCGCATGCCATTTCAAATTCCAGAACATAATGCCCGCGTTTGGGCTTAAACACCCGCCCGAATATAACAGGATAATCATATTCCTTTGCATACTTTTCAGTTCCGAAAGAAACGGCAGTATCCTGCTTCAGAAATTTAGTCCAATAACAGTTGTCGGGTTTTGAAGGTGATTGGTCTATAGCGAAAACGATAGCTGTAAGGTTATTTTTTTCTTGCTCAAAAACTTGTTTCACAGTCCTGGTAGAGATCATACGCAAGCCGTATTTGCTTCTTGTCCTGCGCATTTTTTCATCAAAGAATTTGTTTTTCAACGGCAGGTAAATCCCGATGGACTGGTGTTTCACAATCTCATCAATAGCAACAGCAAACAGTTCCCAATTATTATAATGCCCGCCTGCAAGGATTACGCTTTTATTTTTTTCAAAATACCGGTTGACTGTTTCGGGATTTTTACAAATCATGCGTTTATGAACTTGCTTATGTGAAATGGTAAATGTTTTGAGGCTTTCCATAATAAGGTCGCACAGATGGTGGTAGAACTTTTTTGCAATTTCTGTATGTTCTTCAGAAGTTTTTTCGGGAAACGAATTCCGGATATTTTGCATAATTACCTTTTTGCGATAACCAACGAGGTAATAAAAAATAACAAAAAGAAAATCTGATAGCCCGTACAAAACCTGAAAGGGCAGGAGGGAGACCGGAATAATAACCAAATAGTAAAGCAGGTAATTGAGAACGATCATGTGCGACAGACTACTGAAAATTACTCATAACAAACTTCTAAAATAAAAAAGTTCAAAGCCTGAACTTCAAACTTTGAACTTTAAATTTTAAACTTTAAATTTATTTACCCGGCTCTTTTGGTTTTTCAGCAGGTACAATTGCAAGCAACTCCACCTCAAAAATCAATGTTTCATTAGGACCAATAGATCCTCCACCCGGACTTCTTTCACCATAAGCAATGTTGGATGGAATCCACAATTTCCATTTTGAACCTACCGCCATCAATTGTAAAGCCTCTGTCCATCCGGGAATAACCTGATTGACCCCAAATTCAGCAGGCTGACCTCTTTGAACTGAACTGTCGAACACAGTGCCGTCAATTAAGGTTCCATGATAATGAACGGAAACTTTATCAGTGAGTGCCGGCTTGGGTCCCGTTCCTTCTTTCATTATCTGGTATTGCAGCCCGCTTGCAGTTGTCTTTACTCCTTCTTTTTTGACGTTCTCTGCAAGGAATGCTTTTCCTTTTTCAAGATTTGCTTCAGATTTCTTTTTCTCTCTTCCCTGCATAAAGCTTTGAATGACCGTCTGTGCATCACTGCCTTTCATGATGCTGCTGTCGCTTTTAAAGGCATCTCTCATTCCTTTGGCAATAAGATCAACATCAATATCAGTCAAATTATCTTTCTTTAAATTCTGACCGATACTTTGACCGATTCCATAGCTGACAGAATCAAGCTGGGTTGAAAGCGTGCTTTTTGTTTCTTTGTTTTTTTGTCCCTGGCAGGCGGTTAATCCCATAAAGGTGATTCCTGCAAACAGGAAAATGTGCTGAAGTTTCATTGTTGTTTTAATTTTTTTTTTAATATTTAGATCCGATTTTTAAATTAAGCGTGCGAAGATACATTTTTTAATATGAGTGCATTATGATGCTGCTCTAATTTATTTTACTTCATTTCCGTCAAAAACACGATTCAATTAATTTTAAGATTAACTGACATTTGATAAATCAGTCAGCATTAAAAAGTTGTGAACAAAATCCTAAAGTTATAACCAACATTAAAAAACTTATTAACATGGTAACTATCTGTTATTCAAAAAAATATTTTCTTTTATTAACTTTTGTTAATAACTTTTTTTTATAGATTTGTGTTCCCATTTTACTAAAACCATTTACAAAAAAACAATGTATCTCAAAACAACAAACACCATTACCGTCCCAAGCTCGCGCGGTCATTGAATTTCATTCTTCAAAGAGAATTTATCTCGAAGAAGATTTTACAGATTCGCTTTAGTGCCTGCGTTCCGTGTATTTAATGAATTTACGAACTTAAAAGAGTTCTGTAAAAACAGTTCCTGATTAACAAAACTTTCCCCCCGAAGTTTTAATTCTTTCTTTAATTCGTTCACAAAATGAATTATTGACAATAAAGTCCTGAAATATAAATAACCTGAAAGTGAAGCCGGGCTTATCCCACACTTTTTAAAAAAATTAGAATGCTTATGGAATAAATAAAATAAGAATAATAGTTCATTAACCCTTTAAAAAACCTCATTTATGAAAAAAGAACTCCAAAACAACAAATTGAATGAAAGTACGGGTGAACAAGTAATGGATACTACTTCTGACTCACACCCGGTGAAGTCAGAAGTAATCTTAGAACTAAAAATTGCTGCGCGGTTATTATTATCTCTCGGGGCGGCTGTATTCGGCTACAGGGAGAGACGAGGATTAAGTGCAGAAGATCACAAAGAAAGAAAGGAGAAACGCAGAGAAAACCAGAAAAAAAAAATTTAAGCTTTCATCCTCAGAGGTGAGACATGAAGAAATCGTTATGGTGATGCACACCTTCGTATTGGCATTATTTTTTTAAAATCTGAATATTTATTACATAAAATCAAAACATTATTTAATAACCTTTTAAAAAAATTTCAGTATGCTGGAACTCCAATATAATAAATTGAATAAATTTACAGGTAAACAAAACGCAGAATGGACGATGAACGAATACCATTGGTCAATACGAAGCGGACGATGGATTATGGACGATGGAAGATTGGCAATGGATCAGGGGCAATATAAGACAGAGAGTAGACACTGGGAGGTGGTCAATGGACAATGGCCGATATTCCTTTTTATTTTATGTTTCTTTCTGTTAACAGCTTTCCCTTCAAAAGCGCAAATGCCTCCGGGTTTTGGATATGTGCATGTGAGTACTTCATGGAATGAACTGGAAGGTTTTGCATGGGACGGCAACGGGCAGCAATACTGCTGGGAAAAGGGCGGCAAGGTCTGGATTGTTGACACAACGGATGCTATACTGCCTGTGCCCCTTATTGACATCAGCGAAGAAGTCGGCAATTGGCGTGATCATGGTTTAAATGGTTTTGCGTTGCATCCGAACTTTTTATCAAACGGTTATTTTTATTTATTTTATACGGTTGACCGGCATTACCTCATGAATTTCGGCACACCTAATTATAATCCTGCAGTCAATGAATATTATGATGCAACTATTGTAAGGGTAACACGATACCAGGCAGATGCAGCTACAAACTTTACTACCGTAGTGCCAGGCAGCCGCAACATTCTAATCGGATCAACCAAGCAAAACGGCATTCCCCTTTTATTTGAATCGCACAGCGGGGGTGCGTTGGTATTTGGAACTGACACCACCTTGCTGGTTTCAACAGGCGATGGCGGAAGCGCCCAATTTGCCGATGGCGGCAATGGTTATACTTATTGGGCGCAGGCATTGCTTGATACTATTATTCTGCCTAAAGAAAACGTAGGCTGTTTCAGAGCGCAAATGTTAAATTGCCTGAATGGAAAAATATTACGCATTGATCCCATGACGGGTGAAGGGGTGTCTTCCAACCCGTTTTATGATCCTGCATATCCGAATTCGGCTAAGTCAAAGGTATGGGCTTCAGGATTCAGAAATCCTTTCAGAATGTGTTTGCGCCCCGGAACAGGAAATACGGATGCAACTGCCGGTGATCCGGGAGTGCTTTACCTCGGTGATGTGGGATGGGATACTTGGGAAGAATCAGATGTTATCAAAGGCCCGGGCGGTAATTATGGCTGGCCCCTGTTCGAAGGATTAACCGTGCAGCCTTCTTTTGATACGTTAATCACTTACAATGAAGATGCTCCTAATCCATTGTACGGAACGGGAGGATGCACACAACAATATTTTTCTTTCCAGGATCTGCTTCACCAGGCAACTCTAAATCCGGCTGCAACATTTACCAATCCATGTGATAGTACTCAACAAATTCCTTCAACGATTCCAACATTTTTTCATACCCGTCCTGATTTTGACTGGAATCACTGGCAACCCATTACACGTACAGGTATTTTTACAGGTAATAATGCTGATGAAATTCTTATCAATGATCTGCTGTCACCTGTTCCCGGTCCTGTATGGCAGGGAAATTGTGCCATTGCAGGCTGCTGGTACACAGGTACAAATTATCCGCCAGAATACCAGAATTGTTATTACCAGGGAGATTTTGCGGTTGCTATTTTGAAACGTTTTTTTTACAATGCTAATAATACGTGCGATTCGATAGCAGATTTTATGACGCAGACAGGCAGTTTTACTTTTGTGGCTGAACACCCTAAAGAACATGTTTTATATTATGTTTTTTATCCTGCTACAATTAACAAACTGTTTTATACAACTGCTATAAATAATCCGCCTGTAGCGGTTGCCAGTGCCGATACCATATACGGAGCGAGCCCTTTCACGGTAAATTTTACGGGAACCAATTCAACTGATCCGGAAAATCAACCATTGGTGTATCAATGGGATTTTGGTGATGCCAATACGTCCAATAATTCCAATCCGCAACATACGTTTTATGCTCCTGCGGGAGTTCCCACAACGTATCATGTTTTTCTTACCGTTACTGATACAGGAGGGCTGACTTCAATGGATTCATTAATAATTTGTGTGAACAATACACCGCCTGTTGCACAGATCACGAGCTTTAATGACGGGGATCTTTTTTCGATGTCGCATAATTCTTACCTGCCTCTTGAAGCACTTGTCACCGATGCAGAACACGGACCCTCTCAATTATTTTATACCTGGCGTGTTTATTTGCATCATAATAATCATGAGCATCCTGAAGCTCCAGATACAAACAGGATCACGAACACAGTAATTTCCCCGGTTGGCTGCAATGGTAATGTGTATTATTACCGCATTGAATTAACAGTGATAGATGCCGGAGGATTATCCACTGTTGTGAATGCCTCCGTTTATCCTGCATGTAACGTACCTGTTGCTGCATTTGCTTCAGGCAATCCTGCTATAATCCCCGGAGGGTATGTGAACTTTACTGATCAAAGTGCTAATCTTCCTGATTCAATCTGGTGGTCATTTCCAGGAGGCAATCCGTCAACAGCTACAGGCATCACTCCTTCAGTGCAATATAACAGCACAGGCTATTACGATGTGCAGCTTATTGCTAAAAGCATTATGGGAAGTGATACGTTGTTGCAGAATAATTATGTTTTTGTTGATTTGGCCAATGAAATAGAAGCCCACTCATTCATTGAATATGTATCCATAGCTCCCAATCCCGCTGACGAAAAGGTTGAACTGAATTTGAAAACTAAGCAGCCTACTTCATTAACTGTTAAAATCCTGAATGCACAGGGTCAAATTATTCTCTCAAAAAAATATCCTGTGGGTGATACGTTTAATAAAATAATAGATTTGAAAAATTATTCAAACGGAATGTATCTTATTCAGTTGATTACTGATAGCGAAGTAGTATTCAGAAAAATGTTGAAGGAATAGCAAGTTACGTTGTGTGAAATTTGAAAGCGGGAGGTTATAATAAGGATTGCGAAAAAATAAGTCATTATTTTTAAGCATTCATTTTTTCCTCCCCCGAACGTTTCGCAACCGGATATTTAACAGTTCTACAATCACTGAAAAAGCCATTGCAACATAAGCGTAGCTTTTAAAATCTACACCCTCCTTATGCAAATGCAATGCTTCGACCACCAATAACATTCCTATAACTACAAGGAATGCAAGAGCAAGCATCTTTATGGTCGGGTAATTATTTATGAATTCGCTCACATAAGGGGCAAACCATAACATCACCATCATGGCAATTGTTACAGCAAGAACCATGATCACAATCTCGTTGGACAATCCCACTGCAGTAAGAATCGAATCGAAAGAAAACACAATATCAATTAAAGTAATTTGCAGGATAGCCTGCGACATCGTCAGGTGTGAAGATTTAGCACCTTTTTCATGGTCAGCAATTTTAAATTTATGGGCGATTTCCTTTATTGTTTTTACAATCAGGAATGCACCACCGATAAATAAAATAATATCTCTTCCGCTCGCTCCGAAATCTGATATGTAAAACAAGGGAGTTTTCAACCGGGCAATCCATGAAATGGTCATTAATAAAAGAATGCGGATCAGGAGAGCGAGCGTTAAGCCGATTCTCCGTGCTTTTTGCTGATCTTTTTGAGGCAGGTATCCGCAAATTATCGCAATGAAAATAATATTGTCAACTCCGAGAACTATTTCCAGGACCACCAGCGTAACCAAGCTGATTAACCCGTCAACTGAAAGCAAAGGAGTGAAAAAATCGATCATGATTATTTTTTATGTTTAAAAAAAGCAAAGATAAAATTTGGAATTCATTAAACTTAAAAATCAGGAATAATCTCTGGAGAAATAGTAAACAAAATCAATTCAACAGAAATATTTCAACTTTGAAATTTATGACCCTTTAACTACATCCGGTAAAAAATAAAACCCGGCTTTTGCTGGGTTTAAACGGGGGTGGGCAATTTTGTCAGTAGTCCATTAAATTTTTTTTTCACCTTATGATTGTGAAATTAGTCAATTAATGATTTTTTAGTCATGTGCCAATAATAGGCGCTTCTTTTTGAGCAATAAATGCACCCGTTGGAGTAAATAAACTCGTTTAATCTTCATTTAATTTTTTTTATTGACCGTTGCACTTTTAACCAGGTCCATCGCTTTCGTTGCAATACCGGTAAATCCATTTTCAGGCCCCTTCTGAAAGGTTTGGAAAGAGTCCGAAGCAAAGCGTACGTGGGCAGGAGGGATGGTATCTTTTTATTTCGACAGACAGGTAGTTTTTGAATTACTTGATTTTTTCAGTAACAAATAAACCTGTTACTTTGAACGTATTTAAAAATATGGCGCCAAAAGAAATTCTTGAACGGATTGAAAAAGATGGTGCAACCACAGATCCTGCATATCTTATTGCATTAATAGATGAATCAGGCATTCTTTCGAATAAAAAGAATGCATTATTGCGTATCATCGCAATCACTGACTTGCTGAATCAGGAACAGCACCTTGCCAGTGCGCTGCGCAACTATCTTGTTAATTTATACAACGCTTACGATCCTCTTATCTTATATACAGATGCAGGCATATTGCCCGGACATGGTTTTTTTACAGAAGCTTTTAAGCTGATCCGATATAAAATTCTTCCTCCTCTTGAAAATAAATCAGGAGCGCAATATTTAGTAAGAAAGGTATTTCATAATAAAAAGGACTATAGAAATTTTTCAAATATTGATCCTGATTTATGGCAGCGTCTTTTTGAGGCAATAGGAATTGACGGTGATGTATTAAAATGGCAACATCAGAGCTTAAATTATCTTTTAAATGCATTAATGATTTTATCGCAGCGAATTACGGCTATCGGGCTTGAACCCGAAGTAATAAGTAAACTTCCCGAAATTGAGGATTTGCATTCACCATTTTTCGGTCTATATCGCGAAGTTCAGCAGTATGTTGACCGTTTTAAAAATGATAACTCTTATATAAGTAATAATGAAGAAGATTACAGGCAAATTTTAGTGATGTGCTCGCAATGTGAAGCAAGCATTGACGAATTGCATAAGCACAAGGATAAATACGGTATCAGCATAAACCTTGCTTACTATATGGTGCGTTTAGAGCAGCACGTAAGAAGGCTGAAAACTATTTTGCAATTAATTCAGCTGAATGATACTACTGAATTTAATAAAACGCTTTTCGGGTTTACAGGTGAAGTAATTCATTCTGAAAATAAAAAATACAGTTTAAAAAAACATCTGAATGATAACCTCAGCCTGTTAGCATATAAAATTACAGAACATACTTCTCTTAAAGGAGAACATTACCGCACAGTTGACCGCAGGGAATACTACTCTATGTTTAAATCAGCTATGGGCGGGGGACTGATAGTTGCATTTTTAGTGATACTTAAAGTGTTTGCACATCACCTGAACCTGCCGCCTTTTGGCGAAGCGTTTACTTATAGCATGATTTACGCGTCAGGATTTATTGTGATACATCTGCTGCATTATACGCTTGCCACAAAGCAACCTGCAATGACGGCAAATACTATTGCGGCATCCTTAGACGGAACCGATAAAAAAGATAACGTGATGTTAAAAACCGCTAAGGTGATTGCCGAAATTTCGAGTGCACAATTTATTTCTTTAATAGGAAATATTGTCATCGTTCTGCCTGCGGCATATTTTTTAGGATGGATTTACTTTTACGCCACAGGCAGCAATGTTATTACAGGAGAAGAAGCAAACCATATGATAGCCAGCTTGCATCCGTTTAAAACTGGCGCTCTTTTTTATGCCGCTATAGCGGGGGTTTTCCTTATGAGCAGCGGGATGATTGCCGGCTATTACGATAACAAAGTTGTATATAGCCGCATTCCTGAAAGACTGAAGCAACATCCATTTTTAAAAAGAATATTTTCAGAACGGCTGTTAGAAAAACTGACCGGCTATTTAAAAAATAACCTGGGTATTATACTCGGTAATTTCTTTCTCGGGATTTTTCTTGGCTCAGCGCCATTACTGGGCAAGTTTTTCGGTTTACCTATTGATGTGCGCCATGTAACACTCTCAACAGGGAATTTTGGATTGGCATTACAGTCGTCCATTTCCCATCTACCCACCGGTTTGCTGCTTGAAATCACCATCGGAATTATAGCCATGGGCATCATTAATCTGTTTGTAAGCTTTGGCCTGGCGATTTATGTTGCAGTACGCTCACGCAGTTTAAATGCATCCCTCATGCGCAACTTGCTCCATTCAATTAATATTTACTTTCGGGCCAGAACTGCAGATTTTTTTATACCGCCAAAAAAGAAAGTTGATGCGGAAACCGCCACATAGGAGCCATATAATGACGAAAAGAAATGGTGCAAAGGAATCTTTAGCAAGTACACAAGTGGGACGCGCGGAATTAAGGATCCCGAATTTCAGGCGCTACTAATTATTATAAATAAAAATAGAAACTTTATTTTCGTATTCTAATTTTCTAAGTCCCCGAAAATAGGAAACTCAGAAAGTACCTGAATGATGAAAAAAAACTTCTGTTTGATGGGCATGAATTATCATAAGCGCTCATACCCTGATATTTTTATATTATATATCATGAGTAATAATAGGCATATCATCAAAACTTAACCATTCATCTTTTTCATAACTAAATACAATATCTAAAGGGAGTAAGGTACTACTTACAACGATGGTCGATGGTAGCCAATCAGAAGAATAATCTTTATTCAATATCTGAATAGTTAAAGATTTAATTGAAGATCCCAGATCTACACCTTCAAGAGTCAGGAAATCTACGCTCCCTGTTTCCATCACTTTCGATTGCTTGCCATCCAAAACTGCTGAATTAGAAAATCCTGAATTATTGGTTAATGTAAATTTTACCTGAGCATCAGTGCCTCCCATATAACGATCTCTCGTATTTATTGTCAGGTTATATACAGGGGGAAAAGGAGCACTAAAGGGTATGTAACCATTTTGAGCCAATTCATAGGAGTCAGCAAATTCTCCAGTGATTAAATCTCTTAATGTTCGGGCGGAATCTATATCTACTATCATACCATCCACATGCAAGTTCAAATATGCTTTCATAGAAGATTCATTTGCTATAACCCATGGATAAATAAGTTTAAAAGAATTCGCTCCATGTTCACTTTGTAATTTTTTTGCAAGCATAATATTTCGCATTGTTTTTCCATTCAAATCCACTCCAAATGAGGCTGTGCCAGCAGCATATACAAAATGTTTTTGGTTTTTTTCAACAAAAAGTTGTTCTATTTGAGAGGGACTTTTAGAAGATTCATCCACTCCGATACCGGCATTAAAAATTGTTTGATTAAAACCGTTCAAGAAATTCAAATCATCAGCATGCGTAAATAAAAGTGCAATATTGCTGGCTAACTCATCTGTTAAATAATCTTTTATAATACTAATCAAATAATTAATATCAAAATCAGTGTCTTTTATATCAAAGATAATTAAAGCCAGGTTATGCCCTTCTGATACTAATCGGTTAATACCTGTTAAGTATCTTTCAAGCCTTGTGTTATCGGTGTATAAGCAAATGCCGGGTTTATGGCAAACGTAGAATTGTTGCTCATGATAAACTATGTCAGGTTCTAAAGCATTGGCACCATTGCGCAAAAAATCTTCAGCCAGATCTATCGTATTAGGGTTATGCCCAATTATATAAAATTTACGTTTAAATTTTGCCATATTTTCGATTTAAAAAATTGTTTCTCAACCGTTCTCCTTTTCAGGAACATGGTTATTTATTTAAGTAAAAGTAATTTTTTTTTTGGATTACTTTATATTTTATTTTAACGGTTCCAATTTTTTAAAATACTCATTCACTTTAGCGTATTAAAAAAGACTTTATTTCGGGCTACTAAGTTTTTGAGTTCCTGAAATGGGGAAACACAGAAAGTACCCAAAAGGGCAGACATTTTCTATATGGCCCTGTTACCCTGCACCCTTACCTTCCCCGCCTTAACTTCCTCACAAACGCAAAATGACCATCTGCACTCTTCAAATGCTTATTGGTAATTCGCAATTTATCCTCGCCCTCTTCCTCCACATACAAGGTGAAAACTTTATTTCCGTTTCAATCCATCCTCGTATCTTCAGCCTAAGCTAACGCTTCAGAAAATGAAAAGATGGGGGTTCCGGATGCACTATTTTTTTAATGTATAAAGTTTTGCATTCTTCGGAAAATACGAAATATCTCCTTTAAATCCACGTTTTTTCAAGTCCCTTTGCAGGCACTGCATAAAAAATCCGTGGGTTACTATTAAAGCATTCTCTTTAGTTTCCGATAAGAGCATGTTTATAAATCTTTGCGCCCGTGCAGTGCTTTGTTTTCTTGTTTCCGGCATTTTATGATAATTAAAAAACCAGGCTATTCGTCCTATTAAAGCCCGGAGGAAAGAGGGCAGAGGAACTCTTAATAAAAAAAAAGTGCTGTTAGGCACTTCGATAAGATCATCACATATTATAATATTGCCTTCATAAATCATTTTCGCTGTTTGCCTTGCCCGCGTTTTTGAACTGGCATAACATACAGGATAGTCTTCTGATTTAATCTTTAGCAGCACCAGCTCAATAGGCGCACTATCATATCGTATCCTGCTTTGTTCAAAAATTTTGCCTGTAGAAAGCAGGATTTTATCATTTATAACCCGCGAATGCCTGATAAGACCAATTTTCATCCCGTTTTTTCTTAGACATTTATAAAACAGCACCGTGTATGTTGCTTCGAGTCTTCCGATCTGCGGAGGTCCTGAAGTAACCGGATACGAAAGTTACTTTTTAAAGATATTAAATGATTTTAGTTTTAATGGTTTATAATCATCAAAATAACATGCCACCTGCATTTAAGCAGCTTACTATCATTATAATCAGTCTGCAGGTTTTTTAGGGGCGGAACTTTTTCTGCTGTGATAAACTTTAATTAAAAGCGTGATAAAAGCCGCCAATAAAAGCAGGTGGATGATTCCGCTTACTATTTGAAAAATAAACATGCAAAGTATCCAGATTATAACAAAAATTAAAGCAACGAGATATAATGTGTGTTTCAAAGTATTTTTTTTAAATGCAATTAATCGTTTTGATAAAGATGCGAACACTCTCATGATGGGCAAAAAAAATAATGCTGATCACGTTAATGCCCTCTCATCTGAAATATTTTCCGTTTTTGATTTTGATTTGTCAGCCCGCGTCATATGCGGTTTCTTAATTTTTTCCTGTTTAATGCAATGGCTGTTTAAAAATTTGTGCCATCAGCTCATTTATGGCATTTGCTCAGGAATTTAAATAGTAGTCTTCTTACTTTGAATATAATCCAATCTTTTCATTTGTGTAGATTAAAGATATTTAAATGGTTTCTTTGAAAGCCTTTTTAAATTAAATACAACTTTATTTGCGTTATAATCCATCCGCGTCTCACTCGCACAGGCTACCGCTTCAGACCATGACGAAAGGGAGAAAATATATTTCATTATCAGTACATTGATGACAGTGATAGGGGATAGGGGTGCGGCAATAACTTTTTCCTGTTAAAAGTTAAACAACCTTGTTGCCTATAAAAATATCACGACATTGTTCAGAACAAAAGAAAATATTTTTTGCATCCGGGTGGGTG
>JBDSOU010000150.1:0-4882 GCA_039914625.1 Bacteroidia bacterium
GTGAATTTAATATCACAACCATGAAATGTTTCCGGCTCCAGTTCTCCGCTCGGATCAATATTTTTTTGCATCATGCTGATGCGTTCGGCATGTATATCAAATCCGATTACAGAAACTTTTTTAGCAAATTCAAGTGCTATCGGCAATCCAACGTAACCTAAACCGATCACGGCAATTTTTGCTTTTTTATTTATAATATCCTCGTACATCTGAGAGTTTAAAGTTTGAAGTTTAAGGTTTAAGGTTACTCTGAAGTTGTATTGGTACATAGTACTTAATACCTAGTCCATTTCCTCACTTCAAAATAATTTCTTTTTTATTTAGTTTTCTTAATGAATAAATTCTTTCAATAATTTCAACCACTTTCAGCCCTTCTAACGCATTTGTAGTGATCTGGGTTCGGCTTCGCAAAGTATCCACAACATTTTCAATAATGAAATGATGATTTGCTGCAGAGCCTTTGTAAGCACCATAGTCATTGGCAGGATTAACGGGTCCCAATTCAGGCATTGCGTAATCTTTAATGTGACAATATTCCACTTCATTCATATATTGTCCGCCAACTTTAATGCTTCCGTTTTTGCCGATAATGGTCATGCTGCTTTCAAGATTTTTATCCCACACAGAGGTAGAGTAGCTGATGCTTCCCATTCCCCCGTTAAGAAAACGAAAATTTACAATTCCAGTATCTTCAAACGCTGTATTGTCCCGGTGCGTGAAATCATCAAACTTTGCCTGTATTTCTGTGATGTCGCCAAAGAGCCAATACATCAAATCAACCCAATGCGAAAATTGTGTAAACAACGTACCTCCGTCAAGGTTAGATGTGCCTTTCCAGTTTCCTGTTTTATAATAACGTTCATCTCGATTCCAGTAACACACTAATTGCACCATAAAAATTTCCCCGAGCAAATCTTTATCCACTACTTCCTTAAGCCATACCGATGGAGGCGAGTAACGGTTTTGCATCACACAAAAAATAATTTTGTGCATTTGCAGCGCTTTGAAAATAATACGCTCACATTCTGCTTTGGTCAAAGCCATCGGCTTTTCAATTACTACATGCTTGCGCTTGTCTAACGCCTTGACAGCATGTTCAGCATGAAGTCCGTTTGGTGTGCAGATGCAAACAACATCATATTCAATATTTGAACTTAACAAATCGTCAATAGAATTAAAAAACGGAACATTGAATTTCTCAAGTCCGAGTTGTTCTTTAGGCAAGGTATCACACATGGCAACCAATTCAGATTCGGGATTGCGAATGATCATTTCCGCCTGGCGCTTTCCGATATGCCCGCTGCCAACTATAGCAAACTTTATATTTCTGTCCTGAATCATTTTTTTAAGCGATACGCGATACTTCGTTGTTTTTCAATATGTATTCTTGCTTGCTCTCAGAACATAATGCAATTCCTTCTTTGTCAAATTTCAATTTGTGTCCATATTCGCTCATCCAGCCGGTTTGCTTTGCGGGATTTCCTATCACTAACGCGAAAGCAGGTACGTTCTTCGTTACGACTGCTCCTGCTCCGATAAATGCGAACTCACCGATGTCGTGCCCGCAAACGATTGTTGCATTTGCACCGATGGATGCTCCTTTGCCCACATGCGTTTTAGCATATTGATTTTTCCGGGTTACTGCACTTCTGGGATTCGTTATGTTAGTGAACACCATGGATGGTCCGAGGAATACATCATCATCGCAAATCACACCCGTATATATGGAAACGTTATTCTGCACTTTAACATTATTTCCTAAAACCACCTCAGGTGAAACAACAACATTTTGCCCGATATTACAATTTTCACCAATTACACAACCCGGCATAATGTGAGAGAAATGCCAGATTTTAGTTCCTTTACCAATCTTGCATCCTGCATCAATTATGGCGGTTTCGTGGGCGAAGTAATCCATTCTGAGTTTAAAGTTTAAAGTCTAAAGTTGAAAGTTGGTTTGAGGGTAGGTGAGTTTTAAATTCAAACTTTAGACTTCAAACTTTAAACTTTCTTTAGTCGAATCTATGTGCTGTTTTATACAATTCTTCGTTAGGTAAGTTTTTGAAATACTCATACGTTGTCTTTAAACCTTCAGCTCTCGATACTTTCGGTTCCCAGCTTAAAAGTTTTCTTGCTTTCGTAATATCAGGTTGCCGTTGTCTCGGATCATCCTGTGGAAGAGGTTTGAAAATTAATTTCTGAGTTGTTCCTGTTAATTTTATTATTTCTTCTCCGAATTCTTTGATTGTTATTTCTGCCGGGTTGCCAATGTTAACAGGATAGACATAATCACTCATAAGTAAACGATAAATTCCTTCGATAAGATCGTCCACATAACAAAAAGAGCGTGTCTGGCTGCCATCACCGAAAACAGTTAAATCCTCTCCGCGCAATGCCTGTCCAATAAATGCAGGAAGTACCCTTCCGTCATTCAATCTCATGCGTGGACCATACGTGTTGAATATTCTGACTATGCGTGTCTCTATTTTGTGATACGTGTGGTAAGCCATAGTGATGGCTTCCTGGAAACGCTTGGCTTCATCGTAAACACCGCGCGGGCCGACAGGATTTACGTTACCCCAGTATTCTTCTGTCTGCGGATGCACCTTTGGATCACCATATACTTCTGATGTGGAGGCAACCAATATTCTTGCTCCGACATTTTTTGCAAAACCTAGTAAATTGTGTGTGCCAAGAGATCCTACTTTTAATGTCTGGATAGGAATTTTTAAATAATCAATCGGGCTGGCAGGTGAAGCAAAGTGAAGTATATAATCAATTTTACCCGGAACGTGAACAAATTTTGAAACATCATGATGATAAAATTCAAATTCCTGAAGTTTAATAAGATGCTCAATGTTTTTTAAATCACCTGTGATGAGATTGTCCATCCCCACAACCCGGAAACCTTCCTTGATAAAACGATCACACAGGTGCGAACCGAGGAAACCGGCTGCACCGGTGATGAGAACACGCGGCCTCTCCCCGACCCTCTCCAAAGGAGAGGGAGACGCTGGTTCGGATTTATTTTGCTTTTGCATATTTGTTTAAAATACAAATGATGTTTTCATACCCCCTTTGGGGGTTAGGGGGCTATTGTTTCTCTTCCCATGCTGTTATAATAAAATCCCAGCTCCATCATTCTTGCAGGGTCATAAAGATTTCTTCCGTCAAAAATTATTTTCTTTTTAAGCAACGAAGCCATTTTATCAAAATCGGGCGTACGAAATAATGCCCACTCGGTTGCAATCAATAATGCATCAGCATTTTTTAATGCCTCATATTGATCCGCTGCATAAATGATTTTATCACCGATAACTTTTTTTACATTTTCCATTGCTTCAGGATCAAATGCTGCAATGGTTGCTCCTTCTTTAAGCAATGCATCAATAATGTATAAGGAAGGAGCTTCGCGAATGTCATCTGTATCAGGCTTGAAAGCCAATCCCCACAATGCAAATTTTTTATTTTTCAAATCGTTATTGAAATACTTTTTCAGCTTGTCAACGGGAATGAGTTTTTGTTTGTCATTCACATTCATTACCGCAGAAAGAATGCTGAAATCATATTCATATTCACTTGCAGTTTTTGACAATGCCTGAACATCTTTCGGAAAACAGCTTCCGCCATAACCGATTCCGGCAAACAAAAATCTTTTACCAATCCTGTTATCAGAGCCGATGCCTATTCTTACAGCATCCACATTTGCTCCGACACGTTCGCAAAGATTTGCAATTTCATTCATGAAAGTAATCTTTGTTGCAAGAAAAGCATTTGCTGCATATTTGGTTACTTCGGCTGAACGTTCGTCCATGTAATAAATAGGGTTGCCCTGTCTTACGAATGGCGCAAAAAGATCAGACATTATTTTTTTTGCTTTTTCTGACCGGGTTCCAATTACCACGCGGTCTGGTTTCATGAAATCATCCACAGCAAATCCTTCGCGCAAAAATTCAGGGTTGGAGATTACATCAAATTCTGTTTTTGCATTTTTTCCAATTGCCGCCTTCACTTTTTCAGCAGTGCCAACAGGAACGGTGCTTTTATTAACGATGATTTTATATTCTTTAATTATACTTCCCAATTTATCGGCTACCCCCAAAACATAAGAGAGATCTGCTGCGCCATCATCACCGGGAGGAGTGGGTAATGCAAGGAAAATTACCTGCGCAGGTATTACAGCATCTTCAAGATTTGTAGTAAAGCTCAATCTTCCCTGCTTAATATTTCTTTCAAAAAGAGCATCAAGATGCGGTTCATATATCGGGATAACTCCGTTGCGCATTGAGGTAACTTTTTTTTCATCAATATCAACACAAATAACATGGTTGCCCATTTCGGCAAAACAAGTTCCTGTTACGAGTCCAACGTATCCGGTGCCGACTACTGCGATGTTCATAAGATGGTTTAAGGTTTAAAGGTTAAGGTTTAAAGATGTACGAATAACGAATACTTAAGAATTTACGAATGTCGAGTGGTTTGAGGTTTGAGGTTGCTTCACAAATTCGATTACGTTATCTGTGATAAATTTCAAATCATCATTACTTAATTCTGTGTGCATAGGCAGTGAGATAACACTTGAACTCAGTTTTTCTGTAACAGGGAAATCTCCTTTTTTATAGCGCGGATCATTGTATGCTTTTTGCAGATGCAATGGAATAGGATAATAGATCATGGAAGGAATTCCTTTTGCTGAAAGATGTTCGCGTAAAGCGTTGCGGTCAATGCCATTTAATAACAATGTGTATTGATGAAATACATGTGTTGAATTCTTTTGCCGCACGGGAGTTTTTATGTTCGGGTTATTTGAGAAGGCTTTATCGTAAAATGCGGCTGCAAGGTTTCGTGCTGCAGCATATTCATCAAGATGCCTGAGCTTTAT
>JBDSOU010000140.1:0-24959 GCA_039914625.1 Bacteroidia bacterium
CCTATAAATTTATCTTTGAATAACTGTATTATTCTCAGGCTACCGTAATTAATAATATTGGAAGGAATCTTGCCACTGTCAAAGTTAGCTTTTACCCGCACTTTAAATTTTTTATTTCCCGGCATCACAACATTATTAAAGATCAAATTTATTTTAGAATTAACAGGGATAACAACATCCCCTTTGTCGGTTTTTTTAAAACCTTTTGTTTCATAAGATAATAGCTTTGCCAATTCATCGGGCACTTCAAGTGAAAGTTGTAAAAGTTCAATCGTACTTTTTTTAAATTGAAACTTAAAAGGGATTGGTCCCATAGAAAAGCCGCATATAATAAATTCATATATGGCGAAGAGAGGAGGAGGAGGAATGGGAATGATATTGAAATTGCGCCAGGCAACATTATTATTATCACTGACAAATTCAGGAAAATCAGAAATAGCGGCAGGTATAGCAGGAGCAGGATCCAGAAAAGAACCGGTTATGGCTATAAAGCAATAGTGACCTGATGCCGGAATATCAGCTGCATTCCATACTAATACATCTGACACTGCTGCCATTCCCTGTTTTACAACAGCAGTGGGTGTCTTTCCTATTTCAATCCAGGCAGAAGGTAATATTAATGTTGAGGCAGGACTGTAATATACTGTGGTTGTTAAGTTATTTAAGTTTCTGTGGCCGATGTTTTTATGTCTTACGTATATATAATTGTCCGTACTCTTATCAACATAAGAAGAAGTAGTGAACAAGTCATAATTGGTTCCTGCGATAAAATCAGCTTCAGGATCTGTTGATTCGGATGACTGAATTAAAATATCCGGACTTTGACAAACGCTGCCTGAAGAAGGTACAGAGCCATCATCTGAAAAATTATCACGCATATACACATCGGGAGCAACGCCAAAATAATCCCGGATAATTTTACGCAAATCAGGCATGATTCCTATTTTATCAGCATTTGGATCCGCGACAGTGGAATTTGCAGAAAGTGTTCCGTAAGCCGGATCGGATAATAAATCGCGCATTTGGGCGGGGGTTAACGGACGATCCCATTCTTCTTTAGCAATTCCCTGCACTACCAACGCCACACCGGCAATAATGGCCGAGGCAGAACTGGTCAATCCGAATTTTAAATGATATTGTTTATTGATATCATAGTCGGGGGAAACTCCCTCTAAAATATCATCATACCCGCAGGTGGCAACATGGAATCCTGATGCAAAACAATTAACACGTGAGCCGTAATTTGTATAATAATTAGTAATATAACCATCCGCCCCGGTGCTGGTATATGCCAGCCTTTCGTTCTTTTTAGTGCATTCATAACATGCGGCAACCATTATGGCGCCCGAATCTTCTAAAGGAATATCCCGGCTTGTATCGAGATCATGCTTGGTCGGGAAAGAATCATTACCATTTCCGGCCGGTTCAATTACAATTATTCCATTTCCTGCAGCTAATTGAATTAAAGCTAAATTTATTTTATGATCGCTATAAACATCCCGATCAAATTCTACAGGCCAGCAAAGCATAGAATCATAGGAAGCTCCTGTTGAGTCTATAGCCGTATCCACACCTCCTATCTGGCATTCTACTAAAAGAATATCACCTTCCATAGCGACACTAATAGCATAAGCAATGGCATCATGCACTGTTTCAGGGGTGGATGTGATCATAGACTTATAATGTGAAAATAATCTTATTTGGTCAACATTGGGCGCTATGCCAAGCGCTCCTTTATCGTTGTCTTTAGCAGCAATAATTCCTAATACTGCTGTGCCATGATTAATATTCAGATTTATAGAAAGCGTTGGCCCGCCCCCGGGAAAAGTCTCAGAAACCGTTTCCGGATTCATAATTCCATATTCAGGTCCAGCGGGAACTTTCCCCACGAGATCTTCGTGTGTCAGATTCCATCCTTGCTCTACATCCAATAATGTATTCGGATTTGCTGCTGCTGCCGGAGCGCTACCGTCATATCCGCAAGCCCATGCAAATTTTGCATCCACACCTTCGTCTGCCGGATTTAAATATCCCTGTAAAGGTACAATTCCGGTTGTAAGATCCCCGCTGCCTGGAATTACAGTTCCGGGTTGTGACACGGGTGTATATTCATACGCAGATGTTATTCCGTCTGCCTGCCGCAATTCATCTATGAAAGTGTCCATTTTATCTTCATCTTTTTTTTCATTTCTAAAATGCAAAGCATTAATTTTCCAACTATTATTTAAGCTGCGAAGGGGAGGGAAATCCGATTTCATTGCTTTCTCTTCCAGTTCAGCAATTCTCCCAAAAGAAACGGATGTTATGAGACGGCTTGTTTTTTCAATTTTGAACTTTTGCAACACATCCGATACTTCGTACAATTTATGTTTTTTTATAACGTCTTCCAATGTAGCTGCATTGGGGTCCATGTATTTGTCTTCAAGCCTGATAATTACAATGCCTGAAACAAGGGAGTTTTGTTTTTTTTCATTTTTCTTTTCCATGAGGACGTTAGTTAAAATGTTTATAATAAAGGCTTATTTTTATAAGAAATTCTTCAAGGACAATTGGCTTTGTAATAAAATCATTCATGCCGCTAGCAATGCATTTATGTGTTTCGGATTTTAACGCTCCTGCTGTCATAGCCAGAATAGGAATTTGATTCACAGGTGCAGGAAATTGTGAACGGATTATTTTAGTAGCTTCCAATCCGTCCAGTTCCGGCATTTGTACATCCATTAAGATCAGATCATAGTGGTTATTTTTAAGTTTCTCAATTGCAATTTTTCCATTCTCAGCAATATCTATAGAAAGATCCTGTATTTCATTTCTCAGCGTATCAATAGCTACTATCCGGTTAAACTCATTGTCTTCTGCAAGCAGAATTCTTATTCCCCGCAGGTCAGCAACTATGCGCGAATGATCATATACAGGTTTAGCATACTCACTTGTTTTATCCGAATACTGATAAGGGATTATAAAGCTGAATTTGGACCCTTCATTCAAACGGCTTTCCACTTTCAGCTTCCCTTTTTGCAAATCAACCAGGCGTTTAGTTATGGATAATCCTAATCCTGTTCCGCCAAATTTGCGAGTCGTATCGCTGCTGGCTTGTGTGAAGCTTTCAAAAATCTTATCTATTTTATCAGGAGGAATTCCAATGCCTGAATCTTTGACTTCAAAATATAAATAGTTCCATCCTGAACCGGCATCTGCTGTTTTCACCTGGCTGTCAAAAAATAAATTCACTTCGGTATCCGAAGCAGGTTTGCAAAAAACGCTGACATAACCTTTTGATGTAAATTTTAGTGAATTTCCGGTAAGATTAATTAGTATTTGTGAAAGGCGCACCGGATCACCAATAAAATAAGGAGCCAGCGAAAGATCATGAATGACCGAATAAACAGTTCCCTGTTGCTCCGCTTTATGCTGTAGCGTATGGCGGAGGTTTTCCAGCACTTCTATAACGGAAAAATCAGTATGCTCAATGGATATTTTACCGGCTTCAATTTTTGAGAAATCAAGAATATCGTTAATAATTACATTGAGGTTTTCGGATGACAGACGAATTGCATTTAAATATTTACTTTGTTCCTGCACTGTAGGGTGTTTCAACAACAGGTTGGTCATTCCTGAAATGGCGTTAAGGGGAGTGCGGATTTCATGGCTCATATTAGCAAGGAACTGCTCTTTCATCTGGGCTGAATGTTCCGAGATCTCTGCCTCCTTTTTAAGTTCTATAGTACGGATACGCTGGCGATAAATATATAATATTAAAGATGCGGCCAAAAAAGAAATGAGCAGCCTGAACCACCATGTTTGATTGAAAACAGGGGTAACAGTAATCGCCAATGAAGCTGCATCATTATTCCATACTCCTGAATTATTAGACGCAATTACCTTAAAAGTATAACAGCCGGGCGATACATTTGTATAATTGGCGCTCCGCCTGTTTCCGGCATTGATCCATTCCTTATCAAAACCTTCCAAAATATATTTGTACCTGTTATTTTCAGGATTTACGAAGTTCAATGCTGCAAATTCAATGGAAAAAAAATTCTGCCTGAAAGATAAATCCAATTTTTTGTCCTTCAGTATTTGTCTCCTGATGGAAGTATCGTTATTAAACACACTGTTTTCAAAAATCTTAAAATCGGTGAATATGACCTTTGGAATATTCCGATTGGTGGTGATTTCTGCGGGATTGAAAAAGACTACACCTTTATTGCTGCCAAAATACAGCATACCTTTTTTGTCTTTGTAGCAGGCTCCCTTAATAAAATCATTCGAGAGCAATCCGTCATGCTGATCGAAATTGGTAAATGTTTTGTTATCCTGATTGAAGCGCGAAAGCCCCTTTGAAGTACTGCACCATATCAACCCAGTATTATCCTGTAAAATTCCGTTGATCACATTGCGTGGCAAATTGCTTTGCGTAGTATATACATATATATCGTTTGTTCCCTGATCGTACCGGTGTAACCCTCCATTAGTGCCAAGCCATAAATTTCCGGTGTTATCAGTAAAAAGTGCATTTATGGTATTATCAGCTAATTTTAAGGTAGATGTGTTCTCCGCAGAAAAATGTTTCAGCATCGCTCCATTTTTGCCAATCAGATACACTCCGTTCAAAGTAGTTCCGATCCATACCGTTTCACTTTTGGCGGGGACCATGCATACCACTATTTCATTTTTTAAGAATGGAGCAGCGTTTATTGAATATGTCAGACCGGATGCTGAATATTTTAAAATATAAATTCCTGTCTGCGTTCCGCACCAGTATTCAGCGTCTGAAATACGCTGAATACAATATATTTCAACACGTCTTTCATCTTTACCTGCCTGATTTAAAAAATTTTTAACGTGATATTTTCCAGTAGGGTTTTCTTCGAATATATTCAGTCCGCCAAATGTTCCGGCAAAAATAGTTCCGTTAGCACCAATGTTTAAAGAAGCAATTCCATTGGTCTTTATTTTTTCCTGCGAAGAGGAACCGCCAATATTTGACAGAAATTTTCCATCCTTTGAAAAAAAGAATAAACCGTAGTCATCTGTTCCGACAACTATCTGTTCATTTTTTTCATTGATGGCATACACTGTAAAGGCATCATCTGATTTAATGAACGGGGGTAAAGCTAATGATTTGAACACCTGCTTTTGCCGGTGCAATATGCTTACTCCCACATCGGTGCAAAACCATAAGCTGCCTGATTGGTCTTTAAATACTTGGTTGACCTGGTCACCGATTATAGACGAAGAATTATTGGGAATATGCCGGTATATACTCACAGCCCCTATTGTATCCTTCAGATTTAATTTTTTAGTGTCTATTCTGATAACTCCTTCATTGGATGTACCAAACCAAAGGACTCCTTCGGTATCGTAGCTGGCTGAAGTATATATAAAATTTCTTTTTTCTGATGCCCTCATTATCGGTAAGTTAACCCTATAATTGGATACAATTGTTTTTACTAACGGCTTGTTTAGGGGGATGCGAAGTAATGTTCCGTTATCAGAAGCTATCCATATCAATGTATCTGCTTCTAACGCAAGCGTGTAGGCGCTGCCTCCCAGGTCTTTATTATTCAGTATATGTTCAAAGGTTACATTGCCGCTTTTGTCTTCCGTAAATTTATCCACTCCTTTTGAAGTGCATACCCAGCCCGTATTTTCTGCATCAAAAACAATATCAAAAATATTATTGGAACTTATTGAATTCTCATTTGTTATGTCTGTCATAAAATGGATAAAAGAATAGTCTCTTGTTGTCCCGCTGTTCCCGGTTATTAATTTATTCAATCCGCCTTTATGCGTACCAATCCAAAGAGAGCCTTGTTTATCTTTTGCTAAATGAGTAATGAAATTGTCGCTGATAGAATTTTCTATGGAATCACTATGCAAAAAGTTAAAAAAGTTATCCGCAAGCGAATTGTATCTGCTTAAACCATTTAGTGTTCCAATCCAAATTGATTCACCGGTTCCGGAAAGCAATTTGGTAATATAATTGTTTGGCAGTGAAGAGCTGTTTTGCTGATTATTATGATAGGATGTTAAGCTGTAACCATCATATTTGTTAAGACCATCTGTTGTGGCAATCCATAGTACCCCGTCACCGCTTTGCGCGATGTTCCAGATAAAACTGTTGCTTAAGTCATCATTTAATTCTAAATGGTCAAACCGAAAATCTGTATGCTGCGAATATAAAACGGTTGAACATGCAGAAAAAATAAACAACAGTAAATGCAATTTTTTACAGGCATTAAAAAATGCATCGATCATGAATGGGCGATAAATAAAAATGAATAAGCAGGATCAGCTTTCACCTAAAGCTGATCCTGCTTAAAGAATCAAATTAAGGGCAACGTGTCGGGCAAGTGGGGCCAGTTGAGGAAGATCCCGATATTGCTGAATAATAGTCTTTGGTTCCATCTGCTTTAACGCAAACGTAAACAACTTCTACAGTGGTGCTGCCTGAAACCATTCCGAATTCTGCATATACATTTGTATAATTTGTGCAGCTGAAGAATTTCACTAAGCCGCCTTCTAATAAGGCTCCCGTAGTAGCGGCATCTCTATCAGGATGATAAGCGCCAAGTAATGTATTTGCTTCAAGCGAGGTAATAGATTTGAAGGTTGTAGGCAGCACACAAACCTCTTTAGTGACCTCGGGGCACTCAGGACATGCCGGGCATTTTGGACATTCAGGACAGAACCAGCTGCACCCGCTTAACGTTGTCATGGCGGCTATCGCAAGGATTGCCATCCACATTAGATTTGTTTTTTTCATAGATTAGAGTTTTGATTAGAAATCAAAAGTAAAGTTAATTTTTTGGAAAAACAAAATATTTCAACAGAATTATTTTAGAAAAGGGCTTTATAGCATAGTAAAAAATTAAAAGGCTGTACAAACAGTTACACCGTCTGGAGGGTATTTGATAAAACCAAATGACCTTAAAAATAAAATATTTTTTATTCTAAGATGTCAAAATATAAAAAATGTTAATAAAACTGCTCTATTCCACTCCTGCCCCATGGCAGTTTTTATACTTCTTCCCGCTTCCGCAGGGGCACGGATCATTGCGCCCTATCTTTTGATCCACGCGCACGGGCTGTAATTTAGGAGGAGCTTGCTGCTGCTGGGGTCGTCCGTTGGGTGCAGTTGTGCTGACATTATCATCGCTGCTGCTGGTGCGCAGTCTGCTCATGTCAGTTCGAGGAGGAGCTTTGGCTTCTTTCACGTTAGATGAATCCTGCACAGCCACATAGCCTTTAAAAAGAAAGGACAGTATTTCCTTATTTACTCGCTCCATCATTTGTTTGAAAAGTTCAAAAGACTCAAACTTATATATAAGCAGCGGATCTTTTTGCTCATAAACAGCACTCTGAACCGAAGTTTTCAATTCATCCATTTCGCGCAGATGCTCTTTCCATGCATCATCAATCAAAGCAAGTGTAACACCTCTTTCAAAAGAGCTTACTAATTCCATTCCGTGAGTTTCAAAAGCTTTTTTAAGATTGGCTATCACCTGTATGTGTTTCATTCCGTCAGTAAATGGAATAACTATGTTTTCATACACCTGGTTCTGATTGGTATAAACATCATGAACTACAGGGAATGCTTTATCAGCAATCAACTTTGATTTTATACGATAATGTTCGTGAGCCGCATGATATACCTTCGAGGTAATATCTTCCGGCTTTATCTGCAAAAATTCTTTATCACTGACAGGGCTTTCTATAGAAAAATAACGGATAAGATCTAATTTGAAGTTTTCATAATCTCCGGATTCAGTATGGATATTGGATAAATTCTCACTTACATCCCATTGCATATTGTCGAGGTCAAGCGCAAGGCGTTCACCGAATAAAGCATGTCTTCTCTTTCTGTATATTACTTCGCGCTGCGCATTCATCACATCATCATACTCAAGCAAACGCTTGCGGATACCAAAATTGTTTTCTTCCACTTTCTTTTGTGCACGCTCAATGGATTTAGAGATCATGCTGTGCTGGATCACTTCGCCTTCTTCAATTCCCATTCGGTCCATCAGCTTTGCAATGCGGTCAGAGCCAAACAAACGCATGAGGTCATCTTCCAGTGAAACAAAAAATTGTGATGATCCAGGATCACCCTGCCTGCCCGAACGCCCGCGCAACTGCCTGTCCACACGCCTTGATTCATGGCGTTCCGTTCCTACTATAGCCAAACCTCCCGCATCTTTAACTCCGGCACCCAGCTTAATATCAGTTCCGCGACCAGCCATGTTAGTGGCAATGGTAACGGTGCCTGCTTGTCCGGCTTCGGCAACTATTTCTGCTTCGCGCTGGTGTTGTTTTGCATTCAGCACATTGTGTTTAATGTTGCGCAGCTTCAACATGCGGCTCAGCAATTCAGAAATTTCAACAGAAGTGGTTCCTACAAGAACCGGTCGCCCTGCCTTAGTGAGATTGGAAATCTCCTCTATAACTGCATTGTACTTTTCACGTTTGGTTTTGTAAACCAAATCTTCCATGTCTTTTCTTACTACCGGGCGGTTGGTCGGTATCACCACCACGTCTAATTTATATATCTGCCACAGCTCACCTGCTTCGGTTTCCGCTGTTCCTGTCATACCTGCCAGCTTATGAAACATGCGGAAGTAATTTTGCAGCGTGATAGTTGCATACGTTTGGGTGGCCGCTTCAACTTTTACATTTTCTTTCGCTTCAATTGCCTGGTGTAATCCGTCACTGTATCTTCTGCCATCAAGTACACGACCGGTTTGTTCATCAACAATCTTTATTTTGCCGTCAGCTATTATATATTCCACATCATTTTCAAAAAGCGTATATGCTTTTAACAACTGGTTGATCGTATGAATGCGTTCTGATTTAATGGCAAAATCGCGCATCAGGTTTTCTTTTCGTTCCAGCTTATCCTGGTCAGTGGCAGGTGCGCGTTCTATTTCAGCAATGGCAGAACCCACATCGGGCATAATAAAGAATCCCGCATCTTCATTAGCAGAAGTAATTAATTCAATCCCTTTTTCAGTCAGCTCAACAGAATTGTTTCTCTCATCTATAACAAAATAAAGTTCAGCATCTGCTTTATGCATTTCTTTATTCTGATCCTGCATATAATAGTTCTCTGTTTTAGTTAAAAGCGTTTTTACTCCCGTTTCCCCAAGAAATTTAATCAGGGCTTTGTTTCTGGGTAAACCACGGAAAGCTCTCAACAATGGTAACCCCGCCTCTTCTTCTTTGCCTTCAGCAAATCTTTTCTTGGAATCAGAAAGAACGGTGTTTATATAGTTCCGTTGCGCATTGAACAGTATTTCCACTTTAGGTTTTAGTGCATGAAACTGCTGATCATCCCCTTTAGGCGTGGGGCCTGAAATGATTAAAGGAGTCCTCGCATCGTCAATTAAAACAGAATCCACTTCATCCACTATGGCATAATGATGTTCGCGTTGCACCATGTCTTCTGGTGAACGTGCCATGTTATCGCGCAAATAATCAAAACCGAATTCGTTGTTAGTTCCGTATGTAATGTCTGCCTGGTAGGCTTTTCTTCTTTCAGGAGAATTGGGCTGGTGCTTGTCTATACAATCAACCGACAGTCCGAGAAATTCGAAAATAGGGCCATTCCATTCAGAGTCACGTTTGGCAAGGTAATCGTTCACTGTCACTATGTGAACACCTTTGCCGGCAAGGGCATTAAGATAAATAGGAAGTGTTGCGACCAATGTCTTTCCTTCACCGGTTCCCATCTCCGCTATTTTTCCTGTGTGCAGCACCACACCGCCAATTAACTGCACATCATAGTGTACCATGTTCCAGGCCACTTCAATTCCTGCGGCAAGCCATTTGTTTTTAAAAATAGCCTTGTCACCTTCGATGACAACATTATTGCGCTTTGCTGCAATATCCCTGTCGTTCTGAATAGCGTTGACTTCAAGCGTTTCATTTTCAGTAAACCGTTTTGCAACCTGTTTGACAACAGCAAACGCTTCAGGTAAAAGTTCTTTGAGAATCTCTTCAATCTTAGTATTGCGTATTTTTTTAAGCTGATCAATCTTTGTGTAGATTTCTTCCTTCAGCTTCATGTCCATTTCAGGATCATCTTCTACCTGTTGATTGAGTCCATTAAGTTCATCTTCTGCTTCCTGAAGATATTCCTGGATCTTATTTCTGAACTCAAACGTTTTTCCGCGTAATTCATCATTGCTCAGCTTTTCAATTTCCGGATACACCTCTTTTACCTTTAAAACATCGGGGGTTATTTCCTTCAGATCAGTTTCTGCTTTGCTGCCAAATATTTTTCCAACTACTTTATTTATTACACCTAACATAATTACGAAATCTTATTTATTAATATTAAAAAAAGGATAGCAAAGGTAGGTAAAAGTTAAGGTTTAGGCGGTATGCCTACTCAATTGCATTTTCTTTAATCGCGGAGCAAATTTATAAGCGCCCGCAACCACAAGCAATGTAGCAACACCGCCAGCTATTACAGAAGGAATCAACCCCATCAGCTTCGCTGTAAGCCCTGATTCAAATGCTCCTATTTCATTAGACGCTCCTATGAAAATGCTGTTGACAGCTGAAACTCTTCCGCGCATTTCATCAGGAGTAAAAATCTGAATGATGGTATGACGTATCACCACACTAACACTGTCAAAAATGCCGCTTAGAAGCAACATCACAAAAGACAAGATAAAGTTTTTTGATAACGCAAAGCCGATCATGCACAAGCCAAACATAGTGACCGACCACAATAGTTTTCTTCCCGAATTCCTGAGAGGCGGAAAATAAGCCAACACCACTGCCATGATTACCGCACCCAATGCCGGAGCAGCGCGAAGGTAACCCAGCCCTTCAGGCCCGGTATGCAAAACCTGGTCAGCAAAAACAGGGAGCATGGCAACAGCGCCTCCAAACAACACAGCAAACAGATCAAGGGTGATGGCTGAAATAATTACTTCATTTTTGAAAACAAATTTAATTCCTGCTTTTAAACTTTCAAACATAGATTCCTCCTTTAATTTTTCCGGGACGGGCTTGTTTGAAATCAGCATATAAAAAACAACGGTTGCAAACATAAGTAGTAAGGCAATGAAAGAGGTAGTACTTGCACCAAATATTCCGTAACAGATTCCGCCAATAGCCGGTCCGGTTACAGAGCCTAATTGCCAGACGGTACTGTTCCAGGCTGCTGCATTGGTATAAAATTCCTTTGGAATAAGTTGTGCAGAAAAGGCAGGTATGGCAGGTCCGAGGAAGCCCCGCGCAATCCCGATTATTAATACAACAATAAATACAGGCATTACTCCATACTGTTGTAAATGTTCTGTTCCATTATGAGCAAACCAGGTAAGATAAGCCGATCCGGCAATGAGTATAAAGATAGAGACAACAATAATTTTTCTGCGGTTGAATTTATCTGCATAATGTCCGCCAAAAAGCGAAACAACCATTATAGGAACAGCTTCAATTAATCCCATTATTCCCAGCGTCCATGGGTCATGTGTATGCTCATAAGCCATCCAATTGATCACGATCACCTGTACCTGAAAAGCAAGAGTTAAAAGCAACCGGGCAATAAAGAAATATCTGAATTCCTTAAATCTTAATGCTGAATAAGGGTCATGTTTTTTAATTGCTTCCGGCATAAAATGTTTATTCAAAAAAACAAAGGCTTACTTCGTTTATGAAATAAGCCTTTGGCTCTTGAAAGAATAGGTTGTTGTCAGTATTCATCTTCATTAAAAAAGAAATCATCTTTTGTAGGATAATCGGGCCAGATTTCTTCAATGTTTTCGTAAGGTTCTCCTTCATCTTCGAGCTCCTGCAGGTTTTCAATCACTTCGAGAGGTGCACCCGAACGAATGGCATAATCAATCAGCTCATCCTTTGTGGCGGGCCAGGGAGCATCTTCAAGATGTTGTGCCAATTCTAAAGTCCAGTACATGCGTAAGTATTTATTTTAGTCAGAGAGTAATAACTGTTGTATTCAAAAAATGTTGCGTTTTTGTAAAAGGCGTGCAAAAGTATAAAAATAAGAATATAAAAAGCAAGAAGTTGAAAATTGTTTTACATCCTCGGGTTCCATTGGATTTCAGGGGCATTGAGGTGTTTACCGAGAAACCGTGCCAAAACAAAAAGATAATCTGACAACCGGTTCAGGTAAATGATGACCAATTCAGCAACAAAGCTTTCTTCAGAAAGATGAGTAACATTCCGTTCTGCTCTCCTGCACACACAGCGTGCAACGTGGCAATAAGAAACCCCAGTATTCCCTCCGGGCAAAATAAAAGATTTTAATTCAGGAAGCTCTTCGTTCATCCTGTCAATTTCATTCTCTAAAAGCGTCACATCTTTTTCATTCAGGTCAGGAATTTTCATTCGTGATTTTTCAGGGTCAGATGCAAGAGAACTTCCGATGGTAAATAACCTGTCCTGAATTTCTTTTAAAATTTCTGTAACAGAAGTTGGTGTATTCTGGTCACGGATTAAACCAATCCATGAATTCAGTTCATCAACAGTTCCATAAGATTCGATGCGGATATGATGCTTGGGAACACGGGTTCCTCCTATTAAAGAAGTTTGTCCTTTATCGCCCGTTTTAGTATAAATTTTCAATTGAAAATAAATTAAGATTTCTTAAACGAAACTCTTAGAAGTCCTGATATTTTCATTCTTCCTGTCCGATTCAATCAATCCGTCTTTCAGAGTAATAATCCTGTGAGCATGTTGAGCAATATCAGGTTCGTGAGTGACAACAATAATCGTGTTTCCTCTCTGGTGAATTTCTTCAAACAGCATCATAATTTCTTCCGAAGTTTTTGAATCGAGGTTTCCAGTCGGTTCATCGGCAAGAATAATGGAAGGCTTGTTTACCAATGCACGCGCAACAGCAACTCTTTGCTTTTGTCCTCCCGAAAGTTCATTAGGACGGTGTTTTATCCTCGATCCCAAACCGACATCTTCCAATGCTTTAGTAGCTCGCTCCAATCTCTCCTCTTTGCTGTATCCAGCATAAACAAGTGGTAACGCCACATTTTCCAAAGCCGTTGAACGCGGTAAAAGATTGAATGTCTGAAACACAAACCCAATTTCTTTATTACGGATTTCAGCAAGCTCATTGTCCGTCATGTGCGCAACAGCAGTTTTATTCAGAAAATATTCTCCTCCCGAAGGTGTATCAAGACACCCTATAATATTCATTAATGTAGATTTTCCCGAACCTGACGATCCCATCATGGCAACATATTCATTCCTGAAAATTTCTGTGGTAATAGATTTCAGTGCGTGAATTTCTTCTGTCCCCACACGATAAACTCTCGAAATATTTTTAAGAAGAATGATTGAATCCATGAATTGGAAAATTGATTGGGTAAAGATAGAATTTTGTTGGTTGTGGTTTGAAGATTTAAAAGCGAATGATAAAATGTTGTTTTGTTAAATCAGGGTTAAAGAAAACAATTCCAAGTATGAACAAATCAATTGTCACTGTTACTTTCGGATGATCCTGAATTTCTTTCCAAGCCTGTTTCATTCCTGCAGACCAATTGATGTCGTCAAAAATAAAAACGGTTTTATTATGAGTTTTATTTAAACACTTTTGAAAATAATTTAATGTATGTTCTTTTGCATGATTGCCATCGAAGAAAACAAAATCAAGCTTTTCAAATTTATTTATGGCTTTATCCAAAGTGCTGTTAAAATCTCCTGTTACCTGTTCAATGTTTTTTAATTTCATTCGCTGAAAATTATCTGTCGCAACTTTTGCAGTTTCAGAGCACCCTTCAAGTGATACAATTTTCGTTTCCTTATTTGCAAGAGAAAGATACATAGTGCTGAAACCAAAAGATGTTCCTAATTCAATAAGGTTGCGTGGTTTAAAATAATTTACGATCCTGAACATTAGTTTCCCATACCTCCTTGATTTTGCTGAATGAAAAGTGATTGCGCTGATTTTTCTCTTGTATGTCTTCGGTCCTTTGAAAGCAGTTCCGAAATCTGTTACATTAATTTTAGTTGAGTTCTTCAGCAATTCTTTTCTCAGTCTTTCAATCTCATCAAATTCAGGGCTATGTTTTTTTTTATTAATCACTTTGGCAACAAAATCAAAAACAAATGGTGAATGGACATCATGCTTAGTTTGCGCTGTGAAATAATATTTTAAATAATTTAAAGTATAAACAATGGCTGACATGGGGCAAAAGTATTGCAATTGGGAATCTGAGGGAAAAGGTGTGTGGAAATATTAATGATTATTTTTGAGTGTTTAAAAAGGAATAAGTTATTTTGCACCAAATAAATCAGTGAAATGGATATCAGATGGCAGCAGCGTTTTCAAAACTTTGAAAAGTCGTTGCATTATCTTGAAGATGCAATGAAAATTATTCATCCGGATATTATTCAGAAAGCGGGATTGATTCAGTTTTTTGAAATGAGTTTTGAATTGGCATGGAATACTGTTAAAGATTATTTGGAAGATCAGGGTTTTAATGATATAAAATCTCCAAGAGGCGCTTTGAAGAAAGGTTTTGAGACCGGATTGATAAAAGACGGGCATGGCTGGATGGAATTATTGGAAGACCGGAATCTCACTGCCCATACTTACGATGAAAAAGTCATTAATGAAATTGAAATGCTGATTCGCCAAAAATATTATCCGTTGTTGACGGAATTGTATGACCATTTTAAAAAAATACAGAATGGATAACTACTTCGGATTAAGAGAAAGTGATTTACAAACAATCATTGCTATTCTTCAGCAGGAAAACGAAATTGAAGAAGCAATTATTTTCGGAAGCCGTGCAAAAGGAAATTATAAAAACGGCAGCGATGTGGATATTGTATTAAAAGGTGAAAAGGTAAATCATCAATTGATAAATCAAATAAGTTATTTACTTAATGAAGAAACGCTGATGCCTTATAAATTTGATGTGCTTGATTACAATACAGTCAGCAATAAACATCTTGTGGAGCACATTGACCGTGCGGGTAAAACCTTTTGGAAAAAAAATACACAGACATTTTATTGATAAAACTTTTTGGCAACAAAATTTTTTTATCAATTCACCGTTATACTCCATTAACACAGCGATGTTAGTAAACAAAATCATTCAATAAAAGTTCAAACAGCCAATGGTACTAATTTTACCTTTTATTAAAAACTTCCGAAAAATTTATTACCGATGGCAATACTCCTCCAGATTACACAGGCTGTTACCAATACAGCCGACACGCTGAACAATGCAGTCAACACTACAGCAGCACCAACAGAACAATCCATTTCGCTCTGGGAGCTCGCTTCAAAAGGCGGACCTATTCTTATACCAATTGCAATTCTTTCAATAATTGCAGTGTATATTTTCTTTGAACGGCTCTTCGTTATTCAGAGGTATTCAAAGATTGATACCAATTTTATCAACCAGATTAAGGACCACGTTTATTACGGAAACATTGATGCTGCAAAATCTTTATGCAAAAACACAAACAGCCCGGTAGCAAGAATGCTCGGCAAAGGAATTGTGCGATTGGGAAAACCAGTGAAAGAAATTGAAAGTGCTATTGAAAGTGCAGGCCGATTGGAAATTTACCAGATGGAAAAAAATCTTGGCATCCTCAGCACCATTGCCGGACTTGCTCCCATGTTCGGTTTTCTCGGAACAATTTTCGGAGTAATAAAAATATTTTATGAAATACATCTTGAAAATAGTTTGGAGATCGGCACTATTTCAGGCGGATTGTATGTGAAAATGATTTCCAGTGCGGCAGGATTGCTCGTTGGAATTATTGCCTATGCAGGTTACCAGTTTCTCATTCACCGCGTAGATCGCGTGGTAAATAAAATGGAAATAAATGCCATTGAGTTTATTGATCTTCTTGAAGAACCAGTTAAAGCATAGCAAATGAATTTACGAAACCGGAAAAGAAAACCGATTGAAGTCTATACCGCTTCATTGAGCGATATCATGTTTTTTCTTTTGTTGTTTTTTTTGATCACTTCAACATTGGCAACTCCTAATGTTTTGAAATTATTGCTGCCGAATTCCAAAACAAGCAGCCAGTCTATAAAACACCCGATTGTTATTTCGGTGACAGGTGACTTGCAATACGCTGTTAATAATACACCTGTCCCGATGGAACAATTGGAGCCAACCATTAAAGGAATAATAGGTACGCAAACCGATCCAACTGCACTTTTGAAAATTGATAAAACGGTTCAGTTGCAAAATCTTGTTCAATTGCTTGATATCGGCAACCGCAACAAAATAAAAATGGTGCTTGCAACTTCAACTTCAAAGAAATAATTAAGTGATTACATCCAATTCTGAACTTCAATCTTCCAACTCAATAAAGGAACGAAGCAAGTCTCTTGCATTAACTTTATTGATTCATGTAATCCTTTTTTTAATTCTGCTCTTCACATTTATGCATACCCAAATTCCTCCTTTTGGCGGAGGCGGGGGCAGCATGTCCAATCTTGGTTTGATTGAAATTGCGAGCGGAGATGTGCAGCCCGTTTCAGAAAATCAAACAATAGAACCTGTACCTGTTCAACCGACACCGCAGCCAAAAGTTCAGGAAGAAGAAATTGCAACACAAGATGTGGAAGAAGCGCCTCCTGTTGTTGAAAAAAAAGAAATTAAGAAACCTGAAAAGAAAGCTCCTGTTAAGGTTACTACTCCTCCTGTAAAAACAAAATCGAAAGAGGTTGTAAAGCCTGCACAGAAAGTAGATCCGATTTCTTTGTATAAAGGCAAAAGCAACAATGCTGCATCACAGGGAAATTCGCAAACAGGAAAAGGCGACCAGGGAAATCCCGATGGTGATCCTAATTCACTTTATACAGGAAAAAACGGATCAGGCACAGGAACCGGCAGCGGAACAGGAACCGGTGGCGGTGATGGTTCGGGCACAGGTCCGGGGAAAGGTCCGGGAGTTTCGTTCAGCCTCGCAGGAAGAAAACTTTTTGCTCCTCCAAAAATTTCTGACAACTCGCAGGAAACCGGAAAAGTGGTAGTGGATATTACTGTTGACAAATATGGAAATGTAACGTATGCAAATCCTGGAGGAAGAGGTTCGACAACTACAAGTTCAAACCTGTATCACAAAGCAAAAGAAGCTGCTTTTAAAGCAAAGTTCAGCGCGAATCCTGAAGTGGAGGAGCAGAGAGGAACGCTTACGTTTGTTTTTATTGTTCAATAATAACATTCCGGATTTACCTTAACTGATTTCTTTTGATTTTATCTTTGGTCAATCTTTATGACCTACAAACAAACGCTCGATTATTTTTATTCTCAACTCCCCATGTTTCACCGTGTGGGCGCTGCTGCTTATAAAGCGGATTTGAATAATACAATTGCTATCTGTAATCTTCTTGATAATCCTCAAAATAGTTTTAAGAGCGTTCACATAGCAGGAACTAACGGCAAGGGATCTGTCAGCCACATGCTTGCTGCGGTTTTGCAGGAAGGAGGCTATAAAACAGGGTTATACACATCACCGCATTTAAAAGATTTCCGTGAACGCATCCGTGTAAACGGAAAAATGATTTCAAAAAAATATGTGTGTGATTTTACAACGAAGTATAAAAAGGATTTTAATAAAATAAAACCATCTTTTTTTGAAATGACTGTGGGATTGGCTTTTGATTATTTCAAAGAAAAAAAAGTGGATGTTGCAATAATTGAAACAGGGCTTGGAGGAAGGTTAGATTCAACAAATATCATTACTCCCATCCTTTCAGTAATCACCAACATCGGATGGGATCATGCGAACTTATTGGGCAATACTTTGCAAAAAATTGCTGCAGAAAAAGCAGGTATTATAAAAAAAAATATTACTGTTATAATAGGAGAAACACAACCTGAAACAAAAAATGTTTTCATTGCTAAGGCAAGGGCAGAAAATGCAGAACTGTTTTTTGCTGACGAAAATTATACTGCTGTATTAATAAAAGACGGCTCGTTAAAGAATGGTTTGCTTAATGTGAAAATGATTGATGCGGAATTTGCTGCTTTACAATTTTACCAAAGAGTTCAACTTGATCTGACAGGGCATTACCAGTTAAAAAATATTTGTACGGTTTTTCAATCATGGAGACTTTTGTACAATCATTTTCAAATTGAGCAGAAAGATTTTTTTTCCGCCCTAAAAAAAGTAAAACAGCTTACAGGTTTAAGGGGTCGCTGGGAAATTATTTCAAAAAGTCCGCTCACCATTTGCGATACAGGTCATAATGCAGACGGAATTAAAGAAGTGTTGAAACAATTAAGAAAGAGTAAACACAAACAACTCCATTTTGTTTTGGGAATGGTGAATGATAAAGATGTTTTGGGAATTTTGAAACTGCTTCCTTGCAAAGCGATTTATTATTTCTGCAAAGCGAATATTCCGCGCGGCATGGATGCTTATGAACTTGCACAGTTTGCAAAGATTTATAATCTGAAAGGGGAAATTTATTCATCTGTAAAAAATGCTTTGAAGGAAGCGCAAAAAGCTGCTGCAAAAAATGATTTGGTATTTGTGGGCGGAAGCACGTTTACAGTTGCGGAGGTTTTATGAATATTGATTCTCTTTTATAATTTTCTGTAAATACATTTTCCGCAACTCTTTTCTCTTTCCTCTTTGTTATTATTTTTTACAAAGAGAAAAGAGGAAAGAGGTCAAATAAAAAAGTCCGCTTTCGCGGACTCCGTGGGAACTACTGGGTTCGAACCAGTGACCCTCTGCTTGTAAGGCAGATGCTCTGAACCAGCTGAGCTAAGCTCCCGAAATTAATTTTTTAAGGCTGCAAATATAGACATGATTTGAATAAATACAAGGCGATTATTTAAATAAAAAACCTTCAAAATATTTTTTTAATCCCTGCATAAGCGCCTTGTCCTGCGGAAGAAGAAGGTGCAATATATCCATCTAGGTACGCTGAGCCTAAAGACAAAATAAATCCTTTGCCAAAATCTTTATCAAAATGAATTCCTGCATGGAAGCCACCATAACCTCCGTATTGCAAATAAATTCCTGCCTGTGTTTTTCTATTAAATAAATAATCGCATGAAGCAAAAACCAAAGGGGTGTAATCTGAATTGAAAATATATTGTACTCCGATGGCTTCAGTTAATTTATCCGGAATAATTGTAAATTCATAGCTTAAGTTTAAACGAAAAGGCAACATTGTAGTAAATGATTTTGCCTGTTTATTTTCTTTAAACCCATCTTTAAAATCCTGTTCTGATTTCACATCAAGAAAAAGGGAGTCAAATAAATTCTCAACAACAACTCCTTCAAAATGATAATTGGTGTCCACTTCAAACGTGGTAGATTTTTTATTCCAGGCAATAAAACCAATATCGCTTGCGCTAAAACGAATGTTGTATTTGTTTTCCTCGCCATAATGAACTTCAAAATCAGCGGATGCACCTATGCCGCTGCTACTCCAGAACGAAGTATTTGAAGTATCCGATTGCTTTGCTTCAAGAAATAAATTCATATCCACATATTCACCATTTTCCTCGGTATAGAATGAACCTTCGTTAGTTTTTATTTCGAGAAGATCCTGCCCGTTCAGCGCGGAAACAGCAACCATGCAACCAAATATTTCCCCATCGTTATTAATTTCACTTATCATTCCATATTGCAACTGCAAGTACTGTACTGAACGATAATTAAAATTGCTGATGTCAGCGGTTTTGCCTGCAAAAGGTTCGTTGCCGTAAAAATATAATTGAAAAAGATCTTTTGTAAATTTTGTATTAAAGTGCTGCCGTTCTTTCAAACTGAAAAAGTGACTCACCACACTTGAACTGTCCGTTGATTTCTTGCTTTTATAGCGATAATACAAGCTGCCGTTAAATTCGTTCCCAAGCAGGTTTTTATCCTTCATTTTATTCAATGACTTATCTTTTGTTTCTGTATCGAGAAATTCGCCCTGAAGATATTTGTTTGTAAATTCATTAGTTATACCCGTTGAATTAATGAGATATAACGCATCAAAGCCTATGCACGATTTACTACCGGGATAATTTTTTTCAAACAATGTTGAAGTCTGTGCAGCGGCTTGCAAAGTAAAAATTACAATTGCCGGAATTAAAAATAATTTCTTCACAAATTTAATGATGGGCTAAGTAAGTAAAATTACCGGTTAATTGAAAGTCTATAGTGTAATCGCTGTAAATTTTATAATAAACATTGGCAGGAGTTGATGTAGAATATTTTGCAATTATTTTCATGTGTGATGTTGCAAAAAGTTCATTGAGCAATGCCTGATCAACCGCGATCTTAATTTTTGATTGTTGTTTTTCAGTAACCTTGCCATCGGAACCAACAGGGGCTGATGCAATAATCGAATGTTGAACAAGGTCATGTATAACATCGCCATCAGCGTTCAGCATCATCAGAGAAATATCAACACTAAATGGAAATCCATTGTCTGCTATAAGCGTAAGTGTGCCATCTTTTATTCTCGAAACATCCTGCTCGTTCAATGAAAAAGTTGCTGTATCGGTCAATGTAAAGTTGAGGCTGCCATTATTATTATTTACGAAAGTGTATGATAGCGGCATTTCAATATCAACATTAAACTCCATCAAATGATCAGCATAAATAAAATCATTGTATAGCCCATTGTTTCCATTTGGGTTTGTTTGGAGCGACATCTGGTATTTTAATGTGTCGGGTAAATTGCTGACAAATGCAGGTGAATTCGAATTGGTTTTATTCAGCAGCAGCTCTGAACTCACAATAGTGACCGGAGGCATTCCATTGTTATCAGTAGCGCGTTGAATGATAAACGGATTAGCAACCGCACTTCCTGTAAGTACAACCGAACGTGGAGGGTGCGAGTGAACAGAAGTAAGATTGGTAAGATTTACTTTCGCATCAGCACCAATTCCATTTTCAGTAACTATGCTCATTTTTACATCCTCCAGGAGAAAAGTAGAATCGGCAGTAACGTTTTTAAAAATATCTATCCCTATTTGTGAAGGCCCGATGCTCACATTTTGCTGGCCAATATAGCCGCGCCCATACGATGGATTTAATCCGACAAAATGAATGTCTGCATAAAAGCTGTCCGTTAGCGAAATTGTTGTCATCAGTCCTGTAGAATCCACCCGTGCAAGGAATGAGTTGTGCATAGTATTCACCGTATCCTGATCCGGTGAATTTGTCAGATCAAGATGATAACCTGAAAAATCATAAGCCTGGCTAAAAGTTGAAGTCCCGCCAGCAGGTGCCGGAGGCAATGTCTTAGTAACAATAAAAGGTGTACCATTGAATGTTGCACTCGGGAGGCTATAAGTAAAATGCACACTATCCTGTAAAGTGCTGGTAAGGTCCAGCACAATCTGTCCTGATTGTAACCTTGCTTCTTTCAACTCAACAGAATCAAATTTAAAATAAAACGGCTGGGATTTGTTAACTAAATCTTGTGCCGGAAAAATGGCTGTTGCAGATGAGGGATGCAAATCGTAAACTTTAAGAGTTGCCAGCATTGAATTATTAGTATCAATTAATACGGGGGTTGCGCTTCCGGGAGAAGACATGCTTAAAATCTGGGCAATCATTATTCCTTCAACAGTTTTTCCTGCTAACGAAGCAGTCTGAACCGCTGTGTCGCCCGGAAGAATGGATGGAAACGTTAGCGTTGCAACATTTGCATTGCTTACAGAATCTTTTAAGTCGAAAGTAAGATTTGTTATTTCAATCGGTAATCCATTGTAAAGAGAAATATCAATAAAACCCGTAATAAGAGTCATGGTAGTAAATAAAGTATCAGCATGAATAACAAAAGGGGTGGATGCAACCGGACCTATAGCCGGAATCGGAATAGAATTGCCCTGTTGGGCTGCGATGATCGGACCAATTATCGGAATATTAGATAATATACTTCCCAATGTTACCGGATAACTAACAGTTTGACTGTACAAACTGATTGAATCAAGATTATAAATTTTAGTAACCCCCGTGTCCGGTATGTCAAATATGGAATCAAGGGACATAGTATAAAGATGATTTTCATAAACCACTTTTAACAAACCGTCAGAACCTGACTGGATCAGCGTATCCGAAATAATATCTTTAATACTCAATGATGATTTCAACAGCGGGGTGACAATCTTTGTTTCCCATCCGACTTTTTCTTCATCGCGTTTGCAGGAGAAAATAAATAAAACAATGGCTGATAAAAGCAAAAGAAAGCGTGTTGAAAACAGGGAATGAGTAATTTTATTTTTGAACATGACAAAAGATTTACTACAAACCTACATGATTTTTTTTAAACAAATTTATTTTGACGAAAAATCATCAGACTTCAATCCTGTACTGACTAAGTTTAATCAGTGCCTCTGCACAAAGTTCTCCATCCATAGCAGCGCTCACAATTCCTCCTGCATAACCGGCACCTTCGCCACAAGGGAACAGCCCTTTTATTTGAGGATGCATTGTAGTTTCTTTGTCTCTCGGAATCCGCACAGGTGATGAAGTACGCGATTCCACTCCAACCAATACCGCCTCATTTGTGAAATAACCTTTCCCCGAAAAAATCGGGGCAGGCATTTTTTTTCCAAAAGATTTTAATCCTTCACGAAGAGCAGTTGAAATTTCTATTGGTACTATTTCATCGAGCATTACTGAATTAATTCCGGGAATATAAGAACAGGAAGGAAGAGAAGATGAAATTTTTCTTTCAACAAAGTCGGCCATGCGCTGTGCAGGAGCAGATAAATTTTTCCCTCCGGCAATAAATGCCTGCTGTTCGATTTGTTTTTGATATTCCAAAAATCGTAATGCCTTGAAATTTGAAAATTGCTTTACATCATTTTCCTCAATGCTCACTACTATTCCTGAATTTGCAAACGGGTTATTTCTTTTTGATGGTGACCAGCCATTAACTACAATTTCATTTACATCTGTTGCAGCAGGAGCAATAATTCCACCAGGACACATGCAGAACGAATAAACTCCTCTGCCTTCCGCCTGATGTGTGAGCGAATACGATGCAGGAGGAAGAAATTCGTTACGGGTTTTACAATGATATTGTGCTGCATCAATTAATTCCTGCGGATGCTCAATCCGGACACCTATTGCAAGTGGTTTGGCTTCAATTAAAATATTTTGCTGTTGCAGCAGATAAAAAATATCCCGTGCAGAATGCCCGGTCGCAAGAATTACTGCATCAGCAAAAAATGAAATTGAATTTTCAGACCCTGTGGCGGAAACTTTAATTCCCTTTACTTCATTTCCTGCAATGATAAATTCTTTCAGCTTTGTATTGAAATAAATTTCTCCCCCGCATTCAATTATTTTATTCCTGATGGAAATAATAATCTCAGGAAGCTTATTTGTACCGATGTGCGGATGTGCATCAACGGCAATATCTCCATTTGCACCATGTTCAATAAATGTTTGAAGAATGCGGTCAATGTTTCCGCGTTTGGTGGAACGGGTATATAGTTTTCCATCTGAATAAGTTCCGGCTCCGCCTTCGCCAAAGCAATAATTGGATTCGGGATTGATAATTCTTTTTTTGTTTATGTCGGCTACATCTCTTCTCCGTTCACGTACATTTTTTCCTCTTTCAATGATTACAGGTTTTAATCCCAGCTCAATTAAACGCAATGCAGCAAACATTCCTGCCGGTCCGCAACCAATAATCAGTACAGGTTTTGCATTGGAAACATCCTGGTACATTCTTTGGGATTTATTGCCTGGAATTGTTTCTGCTTTAGAAAAAACTTCCACAAGCAAACGGATTCGCGGTGTTGAAGAGCGTGCATCAATAGAACGTTTAGCAATCCTGAATTGAAAACCGGCAAGGGAAAACCCGCGCTGCGAAATTTTCTGTTTTACAATCTGCTCATTTGCTGCCTCTTCGGGCAGAAGAAAAAGCTCAAGTTGTTTCATCTGCGAACTACAAATCTGTGTGAATTGTTAACTGATTCACTCGTTACTCAAAAGTAATGGAAATCAACCAAATTCTCGAACGCAAACTGCTGAGGGAGCTGGAAAAAATTTTAGGGTCAGTCACTAAAAGATCTTTTACACCATGATACATTTTTCCCTCAATAGAAAGTTTAAAGAGTTCCATATAAAAATCAAACCCTCCTCCTATCGTATATCCATAGTCATTCCTGCTGAGCCTTACAAAATCTCTATCTTTGTTAGCCACCTTTTCCTGTGAAACCATATCAATGCTGTATTTGGCTCCTCCTAAAACATATACACGATAGTTCCCCACTCGGTTTGATTTAAACTTTAATTCAAGTGGAAATTCAAGAAATGTAGATTCTATTTTTTTTGTGGTTTTTGAACTTTCAATCCCGTTCAAATAAAAAGTATAAACCAAGTCACGTTCGGAAAATGCAAGATCAGGAACAAAACGCAGATCAAAATTTTCGTGAAGCCGCAGGTTTGTTACAATTCCTAAATTAAATCCGCTGGTCGGAACTACTTCTACTGTATAAAGTGAATCCAGATGATTAAATTCTCCAATACGAGTCACTACAAAATCTGTTTTATTTAATCCCAGCATAAAACCGAAATGAATTCTTTGCTTGTCATACTTGGGAAGGTTTTCTACTTTATTTCGTTGCGCAACAGCACCGGAGAAATAAAAAGCACACATTACAGGAAGAAACAGCTTCTTCAGCACATGCAAACAATTATAAATTCCTGCCATTTATTTTTTCCCGATGTAAATTGACGTAATGCCAAACGTAAGCGAAATACATTTAGTATTCACAAATCCTGTTTCATTCAGTACTATCAAAAAATCCTTACCCGATGGAAATGCTTTAACAGATTCAGGAAGGTATTCATAAGCCCTGCGGTCTTTTGAGATAATTTTTCCGATGAACGGCAAAATATTCTGAAAGTAAAAATTAAAAAACTGCTTCACGGGAAATTTTTCAGGATTGGAAAATTCAAGAATTACAAGTGTGCCATTCTTTTTCAGGACACGGTAAATTTCAGACAATCCTTTT
>JBDSOU010000183.1:0-46368 GCA_039914625.1 Bacteroidia bacterium
GTAATAGTTCCTCATCATTGCAATGCTTTATCACTTGCTGCATTTGCGTTGGTTTTTGAGTAGCTGCACCTTTATTTTTTTCAGCAATCATTTTCTGAACTAATCTGGCTCTTTCTTTTGATATATAGTCACGATTGGCTTTATCTGTTTGTTCATCAAAATAACGAACGCCATCCACATAGGTTTGTAAGACTCTTGCATAAATTGATAGGGGGTTATCAGACCATACAACAAGATCGGCATCTTTTCCAATTGTAATGCTTCCTGTTGTATTATCTATATGCAGAAGCTTTGCAGGGTTTAGTGTAACAAATTTCAATGCTTCTTCTTCTGATACTCCACCGTACTTCACTGCTTTAGCTGCTTCCTGGTTTAAGCGTCTTGCCATTTCAGGATCATCAGAGTTGTAAGCAACAATAACTCCTACGTCATGCATAATTTTTCCATTATAAGGAATGGCTTCATATACTTCAAATTTATACGCCCACCAATCTGCAAACGATGATCCGCCTGCTCCGTGCTTTTTCATTTTATCAGCAACTTTATATCCTTCGAGTATATGTGTAAACGTATTTACACGAAAATGAAATGTATCAGCCACGTGCATCAGCATATTGATTTCGCTTTGCTCGTACGAATGGCAAGTAATGAATCTTTTTGCATTGAGTATTTCTGACAATGCGTCTAACTCTAAATCCTTTCTTGGTTTGATAAATTTTGGATTTGATTTTATAGTGGCACTATAATTTTTCCATGAATTCTCATATTCCCGTGCACGTGTAAAAGCATCCATGTAAACCTGTTCCACACCCATGCGTGTCTGTGGATAGCGTGTAACATTATTATCGCCCCAGTTGCTTTGCTTTACATTTTCTCCCAATGCAAATTTTATAAAACCATCCCATCCTGCAAATTTCATTTCTTCAGGACTATGTCCCCAACGGAGCTTTATTAATTGTGTTTGCCCTCCAACAGCATTGCAGGAACCATGCAGCAAATGTGAACAGACAACTCCTCCTGAAAGCTGTCTGTAAATGTCTATATCATCGCATTCTAACACATCACCTATCCGAACTTCAGATGTAACCGACTGGGTACATTCATTCACATCACCGCTTATAGCAATATGCGAATGTTCATCTATAATTCCTGATGATACATGTTTGCCTGTACCGTCAATTGTTTGCACATCTTTTAGTGCAGATACATTTATACTCTTGCCTACACGGGAAATTTTTCCACTTTGAATCAGCACATCTGTATTTTGCAAAATACCATCTGCTTCATTTGTCCACACCGTTGCGTTTTTTATTAAAACTGTTTTAGCTATTGGCAATTCTTTAAAACCGTAAGCCATGTTCGGATATAGTACATCACCAACAGTTGGCTTTTCTGTTTTTGCCGTATCCTTTTTTATTTCAGGTTTATATGCAGAAACAAATTTTGTTTTCCATTTTATCCATGTGCCATCAGCCAATTGTCCGTTTCCGATTAATGTTTTTAAACTGTCATTATCAATTGATCCTGTTAATCTAACTATTCCTTTGGGAGAAAATTTCTTGAGTTCAAACTGCAGATTGTATTGATCAGTAGAATAAGAAAAATTCACACTTGTTTTTGCAGTATCTCCGTTAATGCTTAATTGAGGATTTGCAATTTCTCCGGTTATATTCAGTTGTAACGAATTTATATTATCCATCAGCAACTCATAGTTACCTCGAATATCTTCCGGTCCGTAATTCTTAACTATATAACGCTTGCCCTGCACCCAGTTTTCGTAAATCACATTTTCTTTATCGAAAATATTTTTGGAAGTGATAATGAAATTAGCAATCATTCCTTTATTCAAACTCCCGATCATGTTATCTACACCGAGCAATTCAGCCGGAGATTTTGTACAGGCTTTCAGAGCTTGTGTCTCGCTCAATCCATAGTGGATTGCCTTAATAATATTTTTAATGAAGTCTTTTTTCTCTTTAATATCAACAGCAGTAAATGCAAAAGGAATGTTTTCTTTTTCCAAAGCTGCGGCATTGGCAGGAGCCATTTCCCAATGCTTCATTTCTTTAAGCGAAATATTCAATGCATCATAGGGATCACTCATGTCATACGGGTCAGGAAAATTTACAGGAATAACTATCGGATCATTTGTTGCTTTGATTTCATTGATACGCTGGTATTCATCCCCGCCTCCTTTAATTATATATTTAGTTTGAAACTCATCACCAATTTTATCTGCTCTCAAAATGGAAAGCTTATCTTTTGTTTCAAACAACTGGGGAAGCTTTTGCAAATTGTTCCATGCATCCAATGAAATGTTATACTCCAATGCTGAACCTCCGTCTTTGTACCATTGCGCATCAAGATACGTTTGGCGCAACAATGCAATGCTTCCCATTAATGAACTTGGATAATCCTGAGAGGAGGAACCTTTGTCGAAAGAATAACATGCAGCCGCTTTATCTTTAATCACCAAATCATTTTCTTTTCCGTTTCCCGCTGAAACCAAAGCTGCGGATCCTCTTGCTATGCCATCCCTGTTTTGCGAAAGCACTGCACCGAAGCCCATGTTCCGCAATTCTTCGGCTTTCTTTTCATCAGCATTAAAATATTTTACCCCATCAATTTCAGGACGTATTGCCTGGTTCCATCCGTAAGCGCCTTTCGTATTTGATAAGAATTGTGGCGTGCGTTTATCAACAATTTTTTTGTCAATATTAATTCCATAGTCGCTGACAATATCAATAAAAGAGGGGTAAATTGTTTTGCCCTGCATATCATACACAACTGCATCTGAGGGAATCTTTAAATCCCTTCCTGCATCTGAAACTTTTCCGTCACGAATCAGCAGTATTGCTGAATCCAGAACAGTTTTGTAATCAATAAAAATTTTTGCATTTCGGAATGCATACGTTAAATGACGTTCGTCATTCACTCCGTTAACCGGAAATGTTTTTTGAGAGAAAGAATAAAAAGGAAACAGAAAACAAATCGTTAATAAGGGTGTTCGTAATTTTTTCATATTTAAGATAAGTGACCGCAACGAAAGTAATACTTTTATCGCCACAACTTTTCCGGCCAGCTACGAACATAATAATGTGACAAAAAATATAAAGCAGGGAGTAATCGTTTCTATCGTCTAAGGCGGAGATGACGCGGCTCATAGTTTTACCCGGAAACTACAAATTAATTAACTTATGAATTAATTAATGTCTAAAACATTTTTATCTGTCGAGTATGTCAATATACTCAATCTTCCCAAGGATAAAAACGCTCTTGATTACATAAAGAGAATATTGTCTTTACAAAGCAGTTCCGAACAAAATGAAGTGATCGGGGAATTATTTGAAATGCACCGCACTTCAACCGGTTTCGATCCGCTGAGCCTGTCAAAAGGTCGTTTTAAAAGAATAAAGGCAATTGCATTCAGGCAAATTCTTGCCTATATTGATACTGAGATTCCGGCTATTGTCAACTCAGCAGAATATAAAGACTATCTTAAGAAGCAAAACCGGAGCATGATCATTTTTGAAAAGTTGAAAACGATAAAAACCAAGATGGAAAAAGTTGATTTTGTAAATATTGAAAAAGAAATCGCTGACCTGAAGGAACAAATTATCGTTTGCGAAAACAGGGATTTGCTGATTGCATTTGCAAATCTTTTTAACCCGTTAAGCAAGGAGAAGAAAAAGTACAGTTGATTACTTTAAGGGCAGTTCTAAAAATTCTCTTTTTTAATTAACCTCACCCTTAGTCCCTCTCCAAAAGAGAGGGAAATGTGAATTTTTAGAACTGCCCTTAAGTTAAACTTTCGTATAATTGGTGAAATCAACTTCTGCTTCCTACTTTTGTTTTCTCTAAAAACATAACTTTATGTATACCGGAATGCTTCACACCCATACGTTAGCAGTAATGCTGTTTTTAATTCTTTATCTCGTGAAAACATTTTTGCTGGTGACAGACAAAAAAGACTCACTGCAAAAGTTTTCAGCGAAAATGAAAGTTCCTGAAATGATCATTGCTACTTTATTTCTTGTCACAGGAATTTTTCTTGCTGTAAAATCAGGAGATCTTGGTCCGTGGTTTTATGCAAAGATGGCAGCAGTGCTCAGTTCTATTCCTCTTGCAATAATTGCTTTCAAACGAATGAATAAAGCGCTTGCATTAATTGCAATGATATTTTTGGTGTATGCGTACGGAATTTCAGAAACAAAAAGCCCGACTTTCAAACAGGAAAGTTCAACAAATGAATTTGCAAGTGTTGCTCCCGATGCTTTGGGTAAAACTATCTTTGAATCAAAATGTACCGGTTGCCATGGTACAGATGGTAAAACGGGATTAAGCGGAGCAAAAGATTTAACGCAATCATTAAAATCATCTGAACAGAAAGTTGAAATTATTTCCAATGGCAAAAATGCAATGATGGCATATAAAAATCAACTGAGCGAAGACCAGATAAAAGCTGTTGCCGGATATGTTGAAACGTTAAAATAATAAATTTTCTTTTTTCTAAATCATACACTTTTTGAAACAACAACTTCATTCCCATTTACAAAAAACAGAAACTGCAGTTCTGATAGGGTTGATCACTAAAGATCAGCCTGAAGAACAGGCAAGAGAATACCTGGATGAGTTGGAGTTTTTAGCGCTTACAGCAGGAGCAGAAACAAAAAAACAATTCACTCAAAAAGTGGATCATCCTGATCCGCGCACCTTTGTCGGGAAAGGAAAGCTGAATGAAATTGCTGCTTATGTAAAGGAACATAAAATTGATCTTGCCATTTTTGATGATGATCTTTCCCCTTCTCAAATCAGAAATATTGAAAAGGTAACAGGGATAAAAATATTAGACCGTACCAATCTGATCCTTGACATTTTTGCAAAAAGAGCAAGAACTGCAACTGCCAAAACACAGGTTGAATTGGCCCAATACAAATATTTAATGCCGCGCCTCACGGGGATGTGGACACACCTGGAAAAGCAAGCCGGAGGTATTGGCGCACGCGGACCGGGTGAAACAGAAATTGAAACTGACAGGCGTGTTATTCGTGACAAACTTGCTTTGCTGAAAGAAAAATTAAAAACAATTGACAAGCAAAATCAGCAGCAGCGCAAGACAAGAGGAAATGTTGTACGAGTTGCATTGGTAGGATATACAAATGTTGGAAAAAGCACCATCATGAATTTGCTGAGCAAGTCAGATGTGTTTGCCGAAAATAAATTATTTGCAACTTTAGATACTACAGTCAGGAAAGTGGTGCTGGACAACATTCCTTTTCTTTTAACTGATACCGTTGGATTTATCCGTAAGCTCCCGCATGATCTTGTTGAATCATTTAAATCAACATTGGACGAAGTGCGCGAAGCAGATATTTTAATTCACGTAGTGGATATTTCCCATTCTAATTTTGATGAACAGATCAATGTTGTAAATCAGACATTGATGGAATTAAATTCTTCGGAGAAATCCTCTATTTTAGTTTTCAATAAAATTGATGCCTACCGTTTTGTTCAGAAAGATCATGATGATTTAACTCCTTCCACAAAAGAAAATCTCTCTCTTGAAGAATTAAAAAACTCCTGGATCGCAAAAGAAAATAAGCCGGGTGTTTTTATTTCAGCAGCTAAGAATGAAAACATTTCAGAACTGAAAACAAGGTTGATGGAATTGGTGAAGAAGGAGCATTTGAAAAGGTATCCGAACTATGTTTCCTATTAACATCACCCTTTCCTCTTTTTTCTTTTTGTTAATTTTTTTACAAAGAGAAAAGAGGAAAGAGAAAAACAAATTATTTCAGGATTGCTTTTGCAACCTTCGGATCAACAATAACCTGATCATGTTCAAAATCTAATTTAATGCGCCATTTCTGCAAAGTAGCAGCGCCAATAATGGCATCTTCTGAAAGAGCAGGCACAACCATAAACTCATCGGAAAGACGAATATCGTTGACATAAAAGTCGCAGCGAATGGCATGAGTTATTACCATAAAATGACCTTCGCTTGCAGTGGAAATTTGCAAAGGTTTATGAAGCAACTCAGGATTACCTAATTCTGCTGCATGTTTCGGATGAATGCAGGAAAATGTTGCTCCGCTGTCATACAATGCATAAAGCGTTTTTTCACCTTTGCTTCCTTCGAATGGGATCGGATATTTAAGAATCATAATACAAAGATACAAAAGTCATCATGAAAGAATACGTTTTGAGGAAAGGGCAGGAAGTTATTTTTTGATGCAGTAATATTTTTGCTCTGAAGTTATTTCAGACGCAGCAATGATATGAAAGATTTTATAATTTCGTTTGAAAAATTTCGCTCTCCTTAGATAGAATATATTTTTCCTGCAACGCTCACTTTGTTTGGGAATAATTCTTCTGACAGCAAAATACTTGTACTGAAAGCAGTGGAAAAGTATTATCCGCATTTGCTGTAGAAGTATCAAAAATTCTTTTCATCTTCAAACTAGATGCCGCATTATTACCAAAATGCATTTTATAAAAAGACAAAAGAATTATGTGAAGAGTATGAATTGAATGACAGGATAAAATAGAAAGATGTTCAATTATTTTTAAACAAAAATTTCCCGGATCAAAGAAAAATTATTTTATTTTATATTTTTTTCAATTTTTCAGGCTCTTGCCTTGAATCGAAAATTGTATCAATGATTATTTGGTTTTCAATAATTCGGTAAATGATTTTATAATTTCCTGAAATAAGTTTTCGATAAGATAATTTTAAATACTTCAATGCATCTTCTTCATTACCAATACGGGGATTTTTGCTCAACTTCTTAATGTCGGAAAGAATTTTCTTTTTTATTGATTTAGCTGAACTAACCGATGCTGTTCGCTTGTAAAAAAGATAAATTTCTTTGAGCTTTTCTTTAGCAAGTTGAGTGAAAAATATTTTCAAAAGAAAATTATTTATTACCAAGTAACTGATTCTTTCTCCACATCTTTAATACTTGTCAGCTTACCTCTTTTTCTTTCATTTTCTGATTTCTGTAAATCACTCAGCAATTCATCAAAATTCATTTTATTCATTGGTATGGATGTATTTCCAACTTTTTTTCTAAATTTATCAAGACTATTAATTAACGTTTCATCCTTTAAACCAACTAACCATTCGATAAATGAAAGTTTTTTAGATTGTATATCCATTTTAGTATTTAATTTTAAGTTAATTTAACTTCCCCGGAGGTTGCATTACCGTTCCGCATTTTTTGCAGGTATGTAATTCAGGAGTGGAATAAAATTTATTAAGTAGAGCAGGTAATTGAACTACGATATCTTTAAGGGCAAAAACTTCTTCATGCATTTTGTTATTACAGTTTTCACAAAACCAAACGCACGAATCTCTTTCTGCTTCTTTGCGCACACGCTCGATAACTAAACCAATCGTATTTGCAGGTCGCTGCGGGCAATGATAAATATGAGGAGGCAATAAGAACATTTCGCCTTCCTTCACGTGCATATCAACAGGTTTTCCGTCCTGCTGAATTTTAACAGTGATGTCGCCTTCGAGCTGGTAAAATAATTCTTCACCGTCTTCAAAATGATAATCCTTACGGGCATTGGGGCCTCCAACTACCATTACAATATAATCTTCGCTGAGCTTGAATACCTGCTGGTTTCCTACGGGAGGTTTGAGCAAATGACGATTTTCGTCAATCCATTTTTTTAGGTTAAAAGGTTGTGCTACGGACATGAGAAGTTTAGAGTTTAAAGTTTAAAGTTGGGGTTCATTCATAAATTCGTAAAGAGTCGCAGTTCGCAGATAAATTATTTTTTGAACATTTCATCTACTTTCTTTTTAATATCACCTGCAAAATCCTCCGCTTTCTTGCCAAAGTTTTTTGCCGCATCCCCAAGATCATCTTTTAATTCTTCCATTTTCATTTTCATGCCATCACTCAGTGTTCCTCCATTGACGAGATTGTCAATCTGCTTGTGAAATACGTAAGGCATTTTTGATTTTAAAGATTCTGCAACCGTTGTGATTGCAATTTTTGCCTGTTCCGGGTTGATGCCTGCTTTGGATGCAACATCTTTTATTAATTCGTCCATGGGAGATGAGTTTGAAGTTTGAAGTTTAAGTTAGCTTTGCTTTTTATTTTAATCGAGTAAAATTAACTATAATTTTCAAAATTATGAATTTAAGTTTAGAAGGTAAACGGGCAATTGTTTGCGGAAGCACACAGGGAATTGGAAAAGCTGTTGCAATGGAGCTTGCACGGATGGAATGTAACATTACTCTTGTTGCAAGAAATGAAACCACACTTCAGCAAACAATAAAAGAGCTTTCAAACAATGGTAAACAAGTGCACGACTTCATTGCAGTTGATTTTAATTTTCCTGATCAGGTAAAAGCAAAAGCTGAAAAACACATAAAAGAAAAAGGAGCGATTCATATTCTTGTTAACAATACGGGCGGACCAAAAGGCGGACCAATTATTACCGCAGAAACAGATGAATTCATCAAAACATTTAACGCACATCTTATCTGCAACCACCTTCTTGTTCAGGCATGCCTTGACGGAATGAAGAAAGAAAAGTATGGCCGCATCATAAATATTATTTCAACTTCTGTAAAAATTCCTTTAAAAAATCTTGGTGTTTCCAATACCATTCGTGCTGCTGTTGCCAACTGGTCAAAAACTTTAGCCAATGAAGTTGCACAATTCGGAATTACTGTAAATAATGTTTTGCCGGGAGCAACAAACACCGAACGGTTAAAACAAATCATCAATGACCGGTCAGCTAAAACAGGAAAACCGACTGATGAAATTGCAAAAGAAATGATGAGTGAAATTCCTGCCGGGCGGTTTGGTGAAGCGGATGAAATTGCAAATGCTGTTGCTTTTCTTGCCTCGCCTGCTGCTGCTTATGTGACTGGAATTAATCTTCCTGTTGACGGGGGAAGGACGGGTTGCTTATAAGAGCTGCAGCATTTTTCTCACATCGACTTTATCATTCACAATTTTTTCAACCTGTTCAGCTGAAATACGTTCCTGCAACATGGAATCCCTTTCGCGTATAGTAACCGTGTTATCTTCCAAAGTCTGATGATCTATTGTAATAGCATACGGTGTTCCGATAGCATCCTGCCTGCGGTAACGTTTTCCGATAGAATCTTTTTCATCGTACTGACAATAGATTTCAAACTTTAATTTATCCATGATCTCTCTTGCCTTTTCGGGCAAACCGTCTTTTTTCAGTAAAGGCAGCACCGCACATTTTACAGGAGCGAGAAAAGGAGGAAGCCTTAACACAACCCTGTCAGAACCTTCTTCATTTCCTGTTTCTCCTTCCGCTTTTGGCTTTGCAGGAAGTTTTTCTTCGAGATAACTTTGCGAAAGAATAGCAAGAAACATCCGGTCTAAACCGATGGAAGTTTCCACTACATAAGGAACATAACTTTCATTCAATTCAGGGTCGAAGTACTGAAGTTTTTTTCCTGAAAATGCTTCGTGGCTTTTTAAATCAAAATCTGTTCTTGAATGAATTCCTTCTAATTCTTTGAATCCGAAAGGAAATTGAAATTCAATATCACAGGCTGCGTTTGCATAGTGCGCAAGCTTTAAATGATCATGAAAACGATAGCTGCTTTGAGGAAAACCAAGCGAGCGGTGCCATTTCATACGTGCTTCTTTCCAGTAAGCGTACCATTCCATTTCCGATCCGGGACGGACAAAATATTGCATTTCCATTTGTTCAAACTCGCGCATACGGAAAATAAATTGACGTGCTACAATTTCATTCCTGAAGGCTTTTCCGGTTTGTGCAATACCAAAAGGAATTTTCATGCGTCCTGTTTTCTGCACGTTCAAAAAATTTACAAAAATTCCCTGCGCTGTTTCGGGACGTAAATAAATGGTGTTTGAATCTTCGCTAACAGAACCCACTTGCGTGGAAAACATTAAATTGAACTGGCGGACTTCTGTCCAGTTTCTTGTTCCGCTAACGGGACAAACAATTTCCAAATCAACAATAATTTGGCGGACTTCTGCCAGATCATTTTTTTCCATTGCTGTTTTGAAACGATTGTTTATATCTTCAATCTTTTTCTGGTTTTCTACAACCCGAGGATTGGTTGACCGATACATTTCTTCGTTAAACGTTTCTCCAAAACGATCTTTGGCTTTGGTAACTTCTTTTTCAATCTTTGCTTCAATCTTTGCAACATAATCTTCAATCAGAACATCGGCACGGTAACGTTTTTTGGAATCTTTGTTATCAATTAACGGATCGTTAAATGCATCCACATGTCCGGAAGCTTTCCAAACAGTAGGATGCATGAAAATGGAAGCATCAATACCGACAATATTTTCATGCATCTGCACCATTGCCTTCCACCAGTACTCACGAATGTTTTTTTTCAGCTCAGCGCCATACTGACCGTAATCATATACGGCACTTAAACCGTCATAAATTTCACTCGATTGAAATATATATCCGTATTCCTTCGCGTGGGAAATAATATTTTTAAAAAGATCTTCGCTTTTCATCGGGGAACCGCTTTTGTGGTTGACATGCAGCAAAAATAAGGTTTAAGGTTTAGGGTTAGAGTTTAGGATTAAAAAAAATCATTCCTTCAAAAACTTCTTCACCGTTTTTTCTTTTCCATTTACCCGAATTTGTCATTCAGGAGGAAACCTTTTATGAGTAATCACCGCTTTCTAAATCATAGGTGATAGAAATGAATAAGGAATAGCGCTTCAATTTAAATTTTGTTGCAACTCTAAAAAAGTTTCCTCCTGAATGACAACCCAGAGTTATTTTTTCAAAAAAAAATTTTTATTCTTTTACAATTTTCTTAACCATCCGTTCTCCGTCTATATTTATTTCCAACAAATAAATTCCTTTTGATAAAAAATTAAGATCAAGAGCAGTTTGAAAATTGTTATTTATTATTTGGTAATTCTTCAAATAAACCGTTTGTCCTAAAATATTTTTTACTGTGATGGTTGCTTGTTTTATGTTTTGGTTTTGGATTATAATTGTAATTTCAGAAATAAAAGGATTAGGAGAAATGGAAATTGGAAGTTGGAAATTGGAAGTTGGATTAATTGAAGTTGTTAACGTGCTGTCGCAGAATTTTATGATCCAGTAATCAGGACCTCCCCGGCTTGATTGTGTTTTATCTCCTCCGATTCCTTTGTTTACATAGTTTGCCATAGCATAACATCCATCTTTCGTTTCAATTACTAATCCTATATAGGCTCTTCCCGGAGTGTGAAGTGTTTTATCCCACTGCTTGTTGCCAATTGAATCTGTTTTAATTATCCATGTTTGATCGAGTCCAAGATTGTATTCTGTTTTGTCTCCGCTGCTGTCTGATTCAGAATATCCTCCGAGAATATATCCACCGTCAGAAGTCAATTGAACAGAAGAAAATACATCTTTACTTCCTCCGCCAAAATCCTTATCCCATTGTTTGTTGCCAAGAGAGTCTGTTTTTACAATCCAATAATCACTATCCAGAAATGATCCCCACGTATTTTGTGTTTTATCTCCGCTGCTGTCAGAGTTTGATGGTCCTCCGAGGAAATACCCTCCGTCAGCAGTTTGGAGCAAAGAAATAATCCCCTCACCTTCTGTTCCGCCATAATCTTTATCCCATTGTTTATTGCCAAGCGAATCGGTTTTTACAATCCAGAAATCATAATTTCCCCACGAATTTTCTGTTTTATCTCCGCTGCTGTCTGATATGGAAGAACCTCCGAGGATATATCCGCCATCAATAGTTTGATGTACAACATAAAGCCCCTCTCGGTTTGTCCCGCCAAAATCTTTATCCCATTGTTTGTTCCCGAGCGAATCTATTTTTATAATCCAATAATCAGTCAGCCCCCAATTGATCTGAGTTTTATCTCCCCCGATGTCGGAATAAGAAGTGCCTCCAAGTATGTATCCCCTGTCTGCAGTTTGCTGCAATGAATTTAGTTCATCACCGTCAAATCCACCGAAAGTTTTATCCCATTGCTTATTGCCAAGAGCATCAATTTTAACTATCCAATAATCAGAAGGACATCCGGCAGTACAATTAGTATCCTGAGCATCTTGTGTTTTATCTCCGCTGCTGTCAGAAAAAGAAAATCCTCCGAGAATATATCCTCCATCATCAGTTTGCTCTGCGATAGTAAAAAAATCTCCTTCCGTTCCTCCGAAATCTTTATCCCATTGCTTATTCCCCATCGAATCAGTTTTTACTATCCAGTAGTCATTGTATCCCCAGATGTTTTGCGTTTTATCTCCACTGCTGTCGGAATCAGACCACCCTCCTAAAATAAATCCACCATCAATTGTTTGCTGAAAAGAATAAAGTATATCATTGTCATTGCCTCCAAACCTCTTATCCCACTGTTTCACCAAAGGGTTTTGTGCAAAAAGAAAAACGGAGGATAAAATTAAAAGAAAGAAGAGAGTAGATTTTTTCATTGGTAATTTAGTAAGTACAAATATATCTAAATCTTAACCGGGTTCCGGATTTATTAACATTTTAAAAAAAGTTTTCAACTTAAATCATAAGTTAAAACAGGAAACTGCCCGCCTGAAAGTGGTTACTCCTTCAAAAAATCTTCGCATCCTTTTCTTTTCCATCAACCCGCATCTGTCATTCAGGAGGAAACCTTTTATGAGTTATCACTGCCATTTAAAACAAAGCTGACAACATAGCATCAGGGATGAGATTTCTATTTAAGTTTTGTTGCATCTTTTAAAAAGTTTCGTCCTGAATGACAACGTGGAGTTATTCTTTCAAAAACTTCTTCACCGCTTTTTCTTTTCCGTTAGTTACTTCAATTAGATAAATTCCACCCGGGAAGTTGGAAATTGGAAGCTGGAAGCTGGAAGCTTTTGTTTCAAGGTGTGCAACATAAACTTTTTTACCCATAACATCTGTTATAGTTATTCCTATATTTTTTCCGGCAGTGGGCTGCAGACTGATGACTGCATATTCAGAAGCCGGATTGGGATAAACCTGAAGCCCGAAACTTGAAACCTGTAACTCATTAACACTTGTAGTACTGTCTTCAGGATGGTATTCCCAAAAATCAAATCTGAAGTTTACGCCATCCCATCCGGTACCGAGATAGCCAAGATTGCCAATGGAGAAGCTTACATTCTCTACTCTTACTCCTCCTCCGAAAACAGCTATCGGAGTCCAGCTATCAGTCAGCGGATCATATTTCCAGATCATACTTGTCGGAGACGGATTGTAGCCTGTTCCCATGTAACCATAGTTGCCGATATTGAACCCTGTGGCTTCCCAACGGGGGCCTCCGGGAAAAGAAGTTTTCTGTGTCCATGTATCGCTTTGCTGGTCCCATTCCCAGAAATCAGAAAGACTGCCGCCTGTAACAGTACTATATCCCGTACCTATATAACCTTTACCGCCAACAAAAAATCCGGCAGCATAGTGCCTTGCCGTTCCGGGAAGGCTTGTTTTTTGGGCCCATGTATTTGCAAGCGGATCGTATTCCCAAAGATCGTCCATTGATGTTCCTAAAGAAGAAGATGCACCGCTGCATATATATCCTTTACCATTTATTGACCATGATACAGCAGCCTGTCTTTGCTGACCCAAAAAGCTCGCCTGCTGTGTCCACGTATTAGCAATGGGATCAAATTGCCAAAAATCCAGCCCTGTTGGAGCGGGAAAAATATATCCGTAATTGCCTATTGTAAAAGAAGAATTCTCAACACTCGGTTGTCCGCCATAATCTGCTTTTTGCAACCAACTGTTAGTAGAAGGATCATATTCATACCAGTCTTTAGTATATCCGGAAGTGAATCCTGTGCCGATATAACCTTTGCTGCCAATGGCAAAGCCGCATCCGTCAGCCCTTCCAATGCCGGGAAGGTCGGCTTTCTGTGTCCAGTAATCTGCATAGGTGCTTACCGTTAGTGTTAATAAAAATGTTGTGAAGTAAAGTTTTGTGTTCATATGTTTTTAAATTTTATTTTGAAAGGTATGGATTAATTTTGAAATCAAAGCATAAAGTATTCAGGTAATCAACATAAGACGGATGAACATTTGAAAAAGGCGCATTATAAATAAAAAAAGCATTTTAATGTTTTTTCTAAACCGTTGCTATTACCTTCAGTTCAATTGCTATCGGGGTGGGCAGGCAATTAATTTCAATCGTTGTTCTGCAGGGCGGATGATCTTTAAAATACTCCGCCCACAGTTTATTGTATTCAGGAAAATCATCTTTCATGTTGGTAAGAAAAACGGTTACATCCACAATCTTATCCCAACTGCTCCCGGCTTCCTCCAAAATGTATTTAACATTTTTAAAAACCGAATGGCATTGCGCTGCGATATCGTAAGAACTGATATTTCCATTACTATCCAATTCCACACCGGGTATTTTCGCAGCCCCTCTTTCGCGCGGCCCCACACCGGAAAGAAATAATAAATTCCCGACTTTGCGCGCATGCGGATATGCTCCTACGGGTTCAGGAGCTTTTTGCGAATGAATGTTTTTCTCTTCTGTCATTGTTTCCAGGTATATTACGGTTATTCCAAATTTTTGAGATGTATCCTGTCTTTACCTATTCAAATCCCATTCCTGTTCCAAATCCCAGTTTGCACGAATGGTAATGCGCTCCATATAATAAACCACTTTTTCAGGTTGAATTTTTTTCAGATAGTTCCCTGTATCCCACCTGTTATTTTTATTTTCATCTGAAATTATTTTAAACCGGTAACTGCCGGGATTTAAAAAATCAAAATTAACAACTGCGGATGAGGTAATGCTTTTTTCACGGATCACTTCGTCTTTATCATTCACAAGCTGAATAATATATTGGGGACTTTTATCATCCGTTTTTAATTTCAACAGCACCGTTCCGTATTCGGTTGCCGGTTTCAGGTGAAAAGAAATTTTTGCCGTATCATTTTCTATAGTAAACATATCTTTAAAAGCACCCGGTAAAAATGTCAGTTCATAATTTGAATTTTCCTTCCATTTATAGTTAACTAAAAGATTTCTTTTTACAGAATCCGTAAAGCTGTAAATAACTCCCGTTGTAATCACCGAATCTGTTTTAAAAATAATTTTGCTTTCATCTATAGTTTCAACCGGGGTATTAAATTGCAACAGCAAATCTTTCCCGGCATCAAGAATTCCTCCTGTTGCGCCTGACATGAAAGAAAAAGCTTTTGCCTGCGACCCTCTACCCGATGACTTTCTTTTTAAAACAAATAAAGCCGTATCAAACGGCTGTTCATTCTGAAGCAGCGCTATACGCAATGAATCTATCGTGGTGTCATTCATCCAAAGCATTAACGTATCCCTGTTTAACGAATATTCTTCCATTTGCCAGGGATTTTTTGAAAAGGATAATGGCTCTAATGATACGCTATCAGCACGAGTATTAAAAATTATTCTCAGCTTGCCCGGTGCTTCAACAGCAGCATTTGTTAAATGGATTTTCCCGGGAGGATTTACAAAAAGCTTTAAATTTTCTTGTGCTGAATCGCTCATGGCAATAAGCGAATCAGAAAATGCAATGGCTTCACCCGGCTGATCAAAAAGGTAATTGCTGTTTTTATCTTTCAAAGCAAAAATCTTAAACAAACCACTGCTGATATTGCTGATTTTATAATTTCCCGTGCTATCCGTCCTGGAAAAATAATCAGGAATCTTTTTATACGGAACAGAATCGTCATGCTCTTTATAAAGCATTACCATAATTCCTTTTTCGGTTTTAAGATTTTCGGCATAGGTTATGTTTCCCGACACAGAAAGCGAATCAAGATAATCACCGGTTGAAAAGACAAGCAGAAAATTTTCCATGATATTCTTCTCATGCACATCAGCAATAGCGCTTCCGAAGTTGAAGGTATACGTGGTGTTTTCTTTCAGCGGATTTTCAAATCTTATTTTAAGCGTTCGTTTGTTGGTGGTAACTTCCGGCAACGGATCAATCAGGGGAGAAATAATTAATTGTTTATTTAATTCCTCCAGTTGAATGGATTCGTTAAACTCCACACGGATTTCTTTCTTATCGAAATTTATTGAATAATTTTCGGGAGCAGATGAAACAATTTCTGGCGGAATTATATCTTTTATTCCTCCTGACGGGATCACACGATTGGCGCAGGAAACAAGAAAAAGCAATAGCGTAAAAAAAACATTTTGCCCGTATAAACGAAAGCGATTAACCGTAATAAATTTGTAATTGAAAGGAATATGCATTTGAGAAAGCAAAGATGAAAAGAATAATGTGCAGAAAAAATTATTTCAGCATTCCTTCCATTAATTCCACCACTTGCTGAAGGAACCTGCTGTCGGTTTCATCAAAATTTGAAAGCTGTTCGCTGTCCACATCAAATACCATTACCACTTCATTGTTTTTAAAAACCGGCAAAACAATTTCAGAACGTGACAGCGAACTGCACGCAATATGACCGGGAAATTTATCCACATCAGGCACAACGATAATTTGTTTTTGTTTCCAGCACGAACCGCAAACTCCTTTCCCATAACCTATACGTGAACAGGCAACGGGTCCCTGGAAAGGTCCGAGAACTAATTCTTTTTCTCCCTTATTATTTTCTTTAACAAAATAAACTCCTGTCCACAAAAAGCCCATTCCTTCTTTTAATGCAGCCATTATATTGGCAACACCGGCAATCAAATCATTTTCTCCTTCCACTAAAGCATTAATCTGCGGAATAAGTGATTCATACTTTTCCTTTTTCGAAAGCTGTTTATCGGGAATAATTATGTCTTCCACCATTTTTTACTCTTGTAGATGATAATTTATACTTTTCTAATGATACGCATAAGCAATTGAGGCAACGCTCACCTTTGTACTTTTATGCTTTAGCAAAACTTCTGCGCATGCAACAAGGGTGGAGCCTGTAGTGATGACATCGTCCACTAAAAGAACATGCTTTCCTTCAATGTTTGCTTTTTCAGCCAGTGAAAAAACATTACTCACATTCTGCCACCGAGAAAACCGGTTCTTGCGCGTTTGAGTTTCCGTTTTTTTATTTCTGAAAAGCAGGTTTGTTTCAGCCGGAATATTCATTGCTATAGAAAGCCCATTTGCAATAAAATCGCTCTGGTTATACCCTCTCGTTCTTAATCTTGATTTATGCAGCGGCACAGGTATTATGTAATCGGCTGATGAGAATACACTGTTTTTAGCCAGTTCATGCCCGTATAATTCCCCTAATTTCAATCCTATTTCTTTTTGTCCTTTATATTTAAGACGGTGGATCAGCTTCTGCACCTTTTGTCCTTTATTAAAAAAATAATAGGATGAGGCAGCAGCAATATTTACTTTTCCCCAAAAATGCCTGATCACGGGGTTGTCTTCATCCTCATGATAATTTGTTTTCGGCAAATGATACATGCAAAAAGTGCAAATAACATCTTCCCCCTTGTACAAACCGTTTCCGCATGCCTGGCAAATACGTGGATAAAATAAAGACACAAAATCGAATAGCAGCGTTTTCATATGTCAAAAATAAAAATTAATTTCAAACAAAAAATAAACCGTTTTAAAACACGGGTTGATGATATAACTTATTTCAAAATAAACCGTATAAAATAAAATTTGATAAGAATCAAAAATAATATTAATTTCGTGCCACTTAATCTTAGATAGCTCTAAACCCAGCAATACTATGGCTGAACAATACACAGACATTGAAAATTTTGATAACAAAGAACAGGATTCCCGAAAGGTAGTTGTAATTGTGGTTTTTGCCTTTCTTTTCGGTGTTAATGGATTTTTGCTATGGCAGTTCTTTGACAAGAAAACACATCTGGAAGAAGTAAGCAAAACACTCGATTCCACTGTTGCCGAACGTGACGCTATTTCTGCCGAACTTAAGAAAATGAAAGATGAGTATGAAAAAATTAACCAGGAAAATGCAGGGCTGCAAAGCCAGTTATCGGCAAAAGACGAAGAAATAAAATCAAAAATTGCCGAAATCCAGCGACTTGTTAATTCGGGAGATGCCGCTCAATTGAGAAAAGCAAGAGAAGAATTGTCTCAGCTGAAAGCAATGAACCAAAATTATGTGGTCCAGGTTGACTCAATGAAAAAGGTGAACGAGGATCTTAATGAACAAAACCTTTCTTTAAACGAAACCCTCACCACCGAAAAAGGAAAAGTAGAAAGCCTTACACAGGAAAATTCTTTGCTTGCCAATAAAGTAGCTGTGGGTTCCGTGCTCCGGACGATGGATGTTACAGCAACGAGTGTACGGTATAAATCCAATGGAAAAGAGAGCGAAATGACCAAAGCATCAAAAGTTCAAAAAATTAAAATATGCTTTATGGTTCTTGAAAACCATGTTGTGGACAAAGGATCTAAAGATATTTTTATACGTGTCATCAGCCCGGATGGGGCTGTGTTAACTACCACCCAGGAAACTTTTATGTACAACAGCCAGGCAACGCTTTTCACTGTAAAAGATTCCTTTGATTACAATAACGAAAAAACCAATGTTTGCATTTATTTTGACAAGGGCTCTCAATACAGCAAAGGAAAATATAGCATTGAGCTTTACAGCGGAGGCACTCAGATTGGTTCCACCTCGCTGTCTTTAAAATAGACCCTGGAAAGAGATATATAGCTCCGATTCATAATTTTATCATCTTCAAAAAACTCATGTGGAGTACCGGAACGGGTGCGATCCAGTAATTCTTTTACAATACTGTCAACACGTTTTCCGTGATGAATTGTTTTTTTACTGTTTTCAATTAATACTGCTGCTGCTTTCATTTTATTCTTTTCGCTTCCGGATGACATTACTTCATAGACTAATTCTTCATTCAGTTCAGAAAAATTATTAAAATGAAGCTTTTTTTCTGATTATTGTTTTGTTCTTAAAAACAGATTTACATTTCAGCTGAATAATAAGTGTGCGCTTGTTCATTTTGGTATGCATATTAAGTTAAAATCCGCCATAAAAAATTCCTTACGCATATTCTTCACCTGAGATGTTTTTACATAGTCTTTGAGACCCAACTCTATTGAAACTAAAAATGTCTTTTTTCGTAACATGGAAAATAAAATTTAAATGGCCAAAGTAAATTCAGCTCCAATATGAAAAATCCTTTTTGTGTTAAGCAATTCAGTTTGCTGCTTATTTTTATTTCTTGTTTTCATAATAGTTTAATAGCTCAGCAAAATATGCTGGTCACAACAAATCATACTACTCTGGAATTTAAGATCCTGAGTAGCATAAATCAATCAGCAGACATTAAACTTGAAAACATTTTACAAAGCTATCCCGGAAAAATATTAAGTTACAAGATCGCTGATGATAAAAAACAAGTAACTATAAATATCTCTGATAAAACAAATCCAGTGGATATTTTACAGGCACTGAATATGCAAGATATAAAAGCCTGCTATCTTGATGCAGATAATAATTATATCACACTCGAACCGGACGGACGATCAACACGTAAACTTTATTTTAAAGAATAGTTTTTTAACCATCAGAATATTCCAATCCATTTTATTATGATTTTGTCGACTAAAATTAAATTGAAATTAAAACCCAATCTCAGGAATTGCTTTTTTCTTATTGGGATAGTTTTTTTTGCCCTCAATTCTTATGGTCAAAATCCTACCGATAATTGTAATACAGGCGGAACGGCACTTACAGTAAGTTGTTCCTGCTCTAAAATTAATTGGGATATCGGAACTAATGCGGGAACGGTGGGAGCATGTGGCGGTACAGGTGAAGATGGCTGGGGATGGTTTACCGCTACATCAACCTCAACTACAGTTCAATACACTAATACCGACCGCGATGCTGTTTTATATGTTTATAAAGATAACGGCTCTTCATGTGGTGGTCTGTTGCCGGCAACCACTGGGCCAATAGGGGGCTGTGTCAATGCTGTTACTGGCACAGGAACGGAAACTCTTGTAGTAACAACTATTATTGGTAACAGGTATTATGTAAGGGTAGTAAGATTGTCAGGTACGAGTCAGGATATGAACGGTGAATTATGTGTTTTTAATACTTCTCCTTCTCCACCTGTAAATGATGAGCCGTGTACTGCCGTCAGTTTAGGCACGCCAACTACTACATGCAGTTATACCGGTTATACAAATTGTGGTGCAACCTCATCTGTCGGACGCTTCACAAATCCCGGATGTGCAAACTATTCAGGAGGTGATGTTTGGTTTAAAGTAATAATGCCTGCCTCAGGTCAGTTGAGTGTCAATAGTACAACCGGTATTTTGTCTGACGGTGGTATGGCTATTTATACAGCAGTTAACAATTTATGCACTGATACTTTAATAGAAGTTGCCTGTGATGATAATTCAGGCGCAGGCAGTATGCCAACTCTTTCTATTGCAGCTCCCTCCGGTTCAGTTGTGTTTATTCGTTTCTGGGAAAATGGCAATAACAATAACGGCTCTTTTAATTTATGTGTTCAGAATCCGTGCGGAGCAGGCTCAGCACCCGTTAATGATAATCCCTGTACAGCTACAACCCTAACACCGGGAACAACATGCAGCTATACAACTTATAATACAAATTGTGCAACAGCAACTCCGGGAATTCCTAATCCATCCTGCGGCATATACGGAGGTGGAGATGTGTGGTTTAAAGCCACCGTTCCTCCATCCGGTCAATTAATATTTGATTCAGATGTAGGGAATATAACTGATGGCGCTATGGCTTTATACACTGCACCAACATGCAGCAGTGCTACATTTACTGAAGTATTCTGCGATGATGACGGGAGTGCAAACGGTTTGATGCCTTTTTTGGCTATTGTTCAACCTCCGGGAACAGTATTATATCTACGTTTCTGGGAAAATGGCAACAACAAAAAAGGAACATTTATGCTTTGTGTATATGATCCTTGCCCAAGCGGTGCAGGCGTCCCGTCTAACAATTTACCATGCAATGCCTTATTTGTTCCATTTGGAATTCCTATTTCCGGAAACAATGAGTGCTCAAATAATTCAGGGGAACCTGCTACACCGGGATGTTTTGGTTCAGGAAACGTAAATTCAGTATGGTATAAATTTACAGCAACCTCTACCTGTGCAAAAATCAAAACAACTATTGGTACAATAACTGATACGCAGATTGCTTTATACTCAGGAACTTGCGGAAATGGTATGACGATATTTCCCGGAGCTTGCAACAATGATATTACTCCTTGCAACGGTGGCTTTACTTATCAGAATTCTCAGTTGGATTTAACTGGATTAAGTATAGGAACGACCTACTATTTATTGGTTGATGGCAGGGGAAATAATGTGGGTTCATTTTCACTATTGATTATTAATGGCTGTGGTACACCATTACCTCCAGTTCCGGGGCAGGATTGTTCTTTGCCAATATTAGTGTGTAATGATACGGTTGCTGTTCCCAATCCCGGTTACCAGGCTATCGGGAATATTTGTGATTTTCCAGCACCCATCCCGTGTACTGGTGGAACGGCAGGTTGCAATAACTGTGCTACATCATGCTTATGTACCGGTGAAAGAGGCTCATCATGGTACACTATTAATATAACTAGTACCGGAGATTTTGAATTTTGGATTGTTCCAAATGATTATCCTACAGCGGTTCCTGAAACAGATTATGATTTTGCACTATATGGACCGAATGCATCTTGCGGAAGTTTAAATAATCCTATTCGGTGTGATTGGGATCCTAACGGTGTGACAGGAGTATATGGTGCGGCCGATAATACAGCTCCTCCGGGATATGCTGGAAACGGGCAGGCATTTCGTCAAAAAGTTAATGCCATTTCCGGTCAAACGTATCTTCTGAATATTAGTAACTATACTAATAGTTCATCCGGATTTAAGCTAATTATTAATTCCGGAGCAACCAATTGTACCATTGCATCCACAGTAGCACCGGGGGGAACTGTAATATGGACAGGTGCTGCAAGCACCGATTGGTTTGACGTAAATAACTGGGGCGGATGTCAGATACCCGACTGCCAGATTAATGTTGCTATTCCCGGATTTCCTGCTAATCAGCCTGTGATTTCGGGACAGAATGCGAGTTGCCGCAGTATTAACATTAATATAAGTGCAAGTGTAACTATCAATCCAAACTGGCAATTAATGGTTTGCAATGATTTTACAAACAGCGGCTCATTCAGTGCAGGAAACAATAGTCTTGTTCTGTTTCAGGATACATGCACCACCTGTCCGGGAGGAATTAATCATAATCAGAGCATGAGTGGAAATATGACGAATGCTGATAAATTTTGGAACGTAACAGTTAAAAAACCTGTTGGATATACCGTCACAACCTTTCAGAATATAGACATGGCAGGAAACTTTCTTGTGGATGGATCGGCAACGTCCGGAGGTGGCTTTAGTGCTGCAAGTCAATATCACAAAATAGAAGGAAACTTTACAATAGAATCAACCCCTATTCTTTCAACTTATACAAGCGGTTCAACTCTTGAATTTAACGGAACTGCACAAACTTATTTGAACCAAGGGCAACTTAACAATGTTTTGATGAATCAAAGCGGTGTGGGAACCCTTACTTTGCAAGATCATGCCGGAACTATGGCATGGATGAGAACTTCAGTTATCGGAATTCTTACTCTTACTTACGGAAAAATAATTGCTGCCACAGCAGGTAATAACAGGGTCGATGTTTTTAATCGTGCAGCCAATGCTGTTTCTTCGGGTAACGCCAATAGCTATGTTGAAGGTACTTTAAGAAGATATATGTCTAACACGGGAGGAACAGGTTCTTATGACTTTCCTGTTGGAACCTCTTTGAGAGGATATGAGCGCATTAATTTTAATATTACAACTCCACTATCTAATACAGTTGATTATTGGAATGTTTATTTTGACAATACTTCCCCGTCAACGAACATTGCAATGAATGCAGAATGTTCAGCCACTTATCATGCTGGTGGATTGCTTGCTTTAAATCATGGTTATTGGTATATAGAATCTTCTCCTGCATCTCTTGCCAATGGAATCATGAATGTAACAAATTATAACAGAAGCTATACAAATCCTTTAGGAGCCGGATGGACAGTTATGTACAATAAAACAACAAATAATATTGCTACAAACTGGTTATTAAATCCATACCCTCCCTCTCCGTGCATTGCTTCACCAGTAACTGCAGTACAAAGAAATAATCTGAGCGTTCCGGTCTTATTTAACGGAAATCCGGTCTGGTTCGGAACAGCACAATCGCAAACACCTCTACCTGTAGCGCTTATAAATTTCGAAGCAAAAAACGAAAATTCGTCTGTATTTTTGAAATGGATTACAGCATCTGAAAAAAACAATAAGGGTTTTGAATTAGAAAGAAGTATTTCACCTCCGGATAATTTTGAAAGGATTGCATGGGTAGATGGGCATGGTTCCACTTCAATAATCAACAATTATAATTTTGAAGACAAGAATGTTAGAAGCGGAATAAATTATTTTTATCGTTTAAAACAAATTGATTTTAATGGAAATTTTGAATATTCGGGAATTGTTACCGGCAAAATAGCAACCGATGTTTTTGATTTCAACATTATGCCCAATCCTTATTCGGGAAATACTAATATCTTTTATACCCTTCCGGGAAGTGCCAACGTGAAAGTTGAAATTTACAATGCGATGGGACAAAAAATTAAAACGCTTGTTGATGGCCTTCAGAAAAAGGGGGATCACATTTTGCAATTCAGCGCTCACTCATACGGTTTTTCTGCAGGAATATATGAAGTGAAACTTGACATAAACGATCGTTTATATATAAAACGGATTTTGGAAACCCGGTAGTAAAATTTAAATTTTAAAAAAAATATTCCTGAATTTATAGGTATACTTTTAAAAAAGATTTTTTGATATTTTTCATAAATAAAATTTTTATTCTATATTTGAATCAACTTTCTTATTTTTGAAAAACTAAAAACTAAAAACATGATAAAAAAAATCAACAGTGAACGTTGGAAAGAAATAACCGAAGTTAAAGGGAAATTAAGACTCAGGTATGCAATTTCCGATCATGGAAGGCTGGTGAGTTTTGAAACAAAAATCCAGGATGGAGAATTGCTTAAAGGCAGCCACCAGGAAAAGTTCAGCATTTGGCGATTCAGACTAAAAGGTAAAAATATAGGATTATTAATTCATAAGATTGTAGCTGACTATTTTTTGCCAAAACCTAAAGGAAAAAAAATGCTCGTAATCCACATGGATCATGATCTTCAAAACAATCATTACAAAAATCTTAAGTACGTAACCCTTCCTGATCAGCGCCAGCATGCAAGCAAAAGCCCCGCAAGCAAGCTTGCATTGAAAAAATTATTGAAAAGGAATCGCGAACGTTATACCACTCAAGGCCAGAAGCTCCACGTTAGTCAGGTAATACAGATTAAAAAAATTCTTGCTAATCCGAAGAGAAAACTCACTAACCGGCAGGTCGCAGAAAAATTTAAAGTAAGCGAAATGCAGATTTACCGTATCAAACGTGGCGAACTTTGGAAAAATGTGAAGATCTAAAAGTGTTTTAAATTTTCCCGATACCTGTAAATCGGTGGCATTGATGTATTGAAAGCTGAAGACAAATTTCTCCGCTGGTTTTATCTTGCTTTGCTTTCTGTCATTTGGGGAAGTTCATTTATTTTAATGAAACGGGGATTAATTTCCTTTTCTCCCGACCAAGTTGCCGCCATACGTATGTTTGTTGCTTTTCTGAGTCTTTTTCCTTTCGTGATTCAACATGCGAAAAAAATAAAGAAGCATCAATTCATAATTATTTTTACAGCAGGAATCTTAGGTAATGGATTACCTTCATTTCTCTTTACTCATGCCCAAACACACATTGCAAGCGCTTTGGCAGGAATGCTCAATTCTCTCACGCCTGTTTTTGTAGTCTTAGTTGGCTGGCTTTTGTTTGGAAGCATGTTTAAGGCTTCACACATTTTGGGGGTGGTGATCGGATTAGCGGGAGCAATTGCTTTGATTCTGATTAATTCAAAAGGAAAAATTGTAAATTCCGATAATTGGTTCGGGCTTTTAATTGTTATTGCAACAATCAGCTATGCATTTAATATAAATATTGTGCGCAAATATTTACAGGAAGTGAATGCGGTTCATCTCACAGGTTTTGCACTTTTTTCCGCAGGAATTCCATGCGGAATATTTCTTTTTACCACTGATTTCACCACTCGCCTCAGCACTCAACCGGGTGCATGGGTCAATTTCGGCTATGTGTCACTTCTTGGCTTGTTCGGAACTGCATTATCCACCATAATATTTAATAAGCTGCTTAAAATTTCTAATGCCCTTTATGCATCGTCAGTTACATATCTTATACCGATTGTTGCTATGGCATGGGGTGCCTTGGATGGGGAAAGCCTTAACATTTTTCATTTGCTTGCAATGGGCGTAATATTATTGGGCGTTTATCTCATTAATCTTAGTACCATTCGGGAAATGAAATTAAATCGGGAATAAATCATAATCAGGCAGATAAATTTACTTCCTGCCCTTTGCAATAACAATTCTTTTTATACATTTGCACTCCGTTTCAAAAAATGGGCGGAAAATCAAAACAATAAAATCATGTATGCAATTGTAAATATAGCCGGGCAACAGGTAAAAGTATCTGAAAACCAACCGGTGATAGTTCACCGTCTGCAGGCTGAAGAAGGTGCTGTGGTGAATTTTGACCAGGTGCTGCTTATTGAGAACGAAGGTAAGATCAATAAAGGCAATCCTGTTTCAGGAGCTTCTGTGTCCGCAAAAGTTCTTTCACATCTTAAAGGTGATAAGATTATTATCTTTAAAAAGAAAAGAAGAAAAGGATACCAGAAATCAAACGGTCACCGCCAGCAATTCACAAAAATTCAAATTGAAAACATTAAGCTTTAAATTCTAAATCTTAAATCAGAATGGCACACAAAAAAGGAGTCGGAAGCTCAAAAAACGGACGTGAATCACACAGCAAACGTCTTGGAGTTAAAATATACGGAGGACAAAAAGCAATTGCAGGAAATATAATTGTTCGTCAGCGTGGCACTGTACATCATCCTGCGGATGGCGTTGGAATTGGAAAAGATCATACATTATTTGCTTTGCGTGATGGCATTGTGATATTCAGAAAAAAAGCAAATGAAAAGTCTTATGTGTATGTGAAACCTGCAGAAGCTACTGCACAGGCATAAAAAAATAGTGTTTGCATAGCAAGCCTTCCGCTGTCGTGGAGGGCTTTTTTATTTCTTATTAACCGAAATATCCAATTCTTTCAACTGCTCTGCTGAAATCGCTGAAGGCGAATCAATCATCACATCTCTTCCGGAATTATTTTTCGGAAAAGCAATAAAATCACGGATGAATTCTGTTCCCCCAAACAAGGAGCACAAACGATCAAAACCAAATGCAATTCCTCCGTGCGGAGGAGCGCCATATTCAAATGCATTCATTAAAAAACCGAATTGTGCCTGCGCTTCTTCTTCGGAAAAACCGAGGATGCTGAACATTTTTTGCTGTAACGTTTTGTCATGAATTCTGATAGAGCCTCCGCCAACTTCCACTCCGTTAATCACCATGTCATAAGCGTTTGCTTTTATGTTTTCTAAAATAAATTTATATTTTTCATAGAAAATTCCCATATTTTTTGCATTGGGATCATTGCCCGTTTCTTCATTAGTAAAACTCAAATCTTTAAATATCTGTCCTACAATGGAAATTCCTTCTTCATCCGGTGAGGTAAAAGGATGATGCTTAGCATAAAATCGTTCCTCATTCCATTCCAGCAACGGAAAATCTGTTACCCACAATACTGCATAGGTATCTTTATTTCGCAGTCCGCAGCGGTTGCCCATTTCCAAACGGAGTTCCGACATGGCTTTACGGGTTTTATTTTTTTCTCCGGCAAGGATCAATATCAAATCACCGTTTTGAGCGTTTATTAACGCTTTCCATTTTTTTAATTCATCTTCATTATAGAATTTATCCACTGACGATTTTATAGTTCCGTCATTGTTGCATTTCGCATACACCATTCCATTAGCTCCTATTTGCGGGCGTTTTACAAAGTCAGTAAGCTCATCCAATTGCTTTCGTGTGTATTCGCTGCAACCGGGCACACAAATTCCAACAACTAATTCTGAATCATCAAAAACTTTGAATCCTTTTCCTTTTAACACATCGTTCAACTCCGAAATTTTCATTTCAAAACGAATATCAGGCTTGTCATTTCCATAATATTTCATGGCATCATCATAGGTCATTCTTGGCAATGCCGGCAACTCAATTCCTTTCACATTTTTAAAAAGATGGCGCACCATGCCTTCAAACATCTGAAGAATATCTTCCCGTTCAATGAAGCTCATTTCACAATCTATCTGTGTAAATTCAGGCTGCCGGTCGGCACGCAGATCTTCGTCACGAAAACATTTTACGATCTGGAAATATTTATCCATGCACGCTACCATCAACAGCTGCTTGAATGTTTGCGGTGATTGCGGCAATGCATAAAATTCACCGGGATTCATTCGAGATGGCACCACAAAATCGCGCGCACCTTCAGGTGTTGATTTGATGAGGACGGGTGTTTCAATTTCAATGAATCCTTTAGAATCAAGATACTTTCTTGTTTCCTGCGCCATCTTATGACGCAAAAAAATATTTTGCTGAACAGGATTTCTCCTGATGTCGAGGTAACGGTATTTCATTCTTAAATCGTCACCGCCATCGGTATTATCTTCAATGGTGAACGGAGGAGTTTTGGCTGCATTCAGAATTTTTAAATCATCTACGATTATTTCAATTTCTCCTGTCGGAAGTTTTAAATTCTTATTGCTCCGTTCAGCAACTTTTCCTTTTGCCTGAATAACAAACTCACGACCCAACTTGAGAGCTTCCATGCACAACTCTTTATTGACTTCCATATTAAAAACCAATTGCGTGATTCCATAACGGTCGCGTATATCCACAAAGATCATTCCGCCCATTTCGCGTGAGCGCTGCACCCAGCCGCAAAGGGTGACGTGTTGTCCGGCAGATGCAATGGTTAATTCACCGCAGGTATGAGTTCGTAACATGTTTTTAAAAATTTAAGGAGCACGAAAATAAGAAAAGAAATTCAGTGGGCTTTTATTTTTAAGAAACAAGGTTGTAACAGAATTACATATTGATGTTGGAAAAAGATAATCCTTCCGGGCAACTATTCTTTATTTTTGAAGCCGGTAAATTTCCGCACTATGAAAAAATACAATTTGTTACTTCCTGCTTTCCTGTTCATGCTGGTTGCATGCAACCCGGAAATAAAAGAAAAAAATAATGAAACAATGGTTTCTGAAAACAAGATCAGCGAATTTTTCCATCATTATTTTGATGAGCGCATGAAACTTTTTCCGCTCGAAGCTACAGCCAATGGCATTAATAAATACAATAATTTAATGCCCATTGACATCAGCGATTCGTACCGCGATCAGATCAAATTATTTTACCAGAGCACACTCATTGAGCTGAATAATTTCAAACGCGATTCGCTTTCGGAAAATGACAAGCTGAGCTATGACATTCTCCAATGGGATTTGCAAACGGGTATTGAAGGTTTCGGTTTCCCTGATAATCTTATTCCCATCAACCAGTTCTGGAGCCTGCCGCTTACGTTCGCTCAGCTTGGTTCGGGAAAAAGCAACCAGCCTTTTAATACGGTTGAGGATTACGAAAATTTTCTTGGCCGTGTCAACAGTTTTCCGGCATGGTGCGATACGGCAATTGTAAACATGAAAAAAGGAATTGTAGTGGGAATTACTAATCCGAAAATCTTAATGGAACGTGTGCTTCCGCAAATGAATGCCATGCGGGTGAAAGATATAACGCAAAGTGTTTTCTATATGCCGGTAAAAAACTTTCCCGCCACGTTCTCTGACACAGATAAAAAACATTTGGATTCTTTATATACCAATGCTATAGTTTCACAAATTAATCCTTCCTACCAAAAGCTATATGACTATATCAAAGACGAATACATTCCGCATTGCCGTACCAGCATTGGTATAGCAGAATTGCCAGGGGGAAAAGAACGCTATAACTATCTTATAAAATACTGGACCACTACCACGCTTTCATCCGACTCTGTTTTTAATCTCGGCATGAGCGAAGTAAAAAGGCTGCACGATGAAATGGAAAAAATAAAAACCGAAACCGGGTATAAGGGCAACCTCGTTTCGTTTTTCAAATACATGAACAGCGATAAAAAGTTTTTCCCTTTTACCACTTCGCAGCAGGTGCTGGATTCATTCAGCATCTTACAAGAGCGCATGAAACCCCAATTGAGTAACCTGTTTGACAAAGTTCCGCAATCGCGTTTTGAAGTACGCCAGACGGAAAAGTTTCGTGAAGCGAGTGCAAGTGCCGAATATAACCAGGGCACTGCCGATGGTTCGCGTCCGGGAATTTTTTATGTTCCTATACCGGATGCAAAAAAATTCAACACGTATGCTATGGAAGATTTGTTTTTGCACGAAGCTATTCCCGGCCATCATTACCAGAATATGCTCACTATAGAAAATAATGACCTGCCGCAGTTCAGGCGGTATCTATGGTATGGCGCTTATGGCGAAGGCTGGGCGTTATATACAGAGTCACTCGGAAAAGAATTGGGGCTTTATACCGATCCTTACCAGTATTTTGGCGCGCTGAGCGAAGAAATGCACCGTGCCATCAGGCTTGTAGTGGATGCGGGTATGCATACAAAAGGATGGACACGAGAACAGGCAATTAAGTTTTCGCTCGAAAATGAAGGCGAAAGCGAAGAAAACATTACTTCAGAAATTGAACGCTATATGGCGATCCCCGGTCAAGCATTGTCTTACAAAATAGGCCAGTTAAAAATACGCGCGCTGCGCAAAAAAGCCGAAGAAGAACCGGGCGCTGCTTTTGACATCCGCCAGTTTCATAATGAAATACTGAGAGACGGTTGCCTGCCGCTTTCAGTGCTTGAAACTAAAATGAACCTGTGGATAGAGAAACAAAAGGTAAATAAAAAGACCTAATCTTTTTCCCGCAGATTTCGCTGATACCGCAGATTCTTTTAAAACCTCTCTGCGCAATCTGTGTGATCTGCGAGGGCATTTTTCGCAACAAGGTTTTATTCAATAACTATCTTCCCGCTCCCTATAATTTTTTCTTTGCTAAGGAGCCGGTAAAAATAAATTCCATCACTCAGCTTTTCCACATTTATTTCTTTTATATAGAATTCTCACGGCAATGAAATTAATTTAACAATTTGCTCAATAACTTTTTGATGTTTCGTTATAGAAATTTTTCCGGCAGTGGAAATAATATTAATTCTGTGAGCAGTAAATATTTTGTTTGGTCTTATATGGCTCTCCAATGGAAGCTTACCGCTTTCAAAATCCGAATCCTCTAATTCAATTTCAAGTCCGTCATATTTTTGCTTGCTTGTAATCTGGCATAACATACTATCATCACCGCCCTAATCGGCAATGATCAATGCAGGTCTGCGTTTTGCTCCCGATAAATCAGAAAAAAGAAAAGGAATAATGTCTACTTCGCCTTTCATAAATTTTTCCAGGCATTATCTTCTTCTTCCGAAAGCCAGTCTTTGGCAAGCGATTTTTCACTCGCAAGCGACAACTCTTTCGATTCGTCAAGCAACTCGGATATGATAATCTTTTTTTCCTGGGGTGTGCATTGACGCACCCAGTTTATGATCTGCTGAAGCGTAACAGGTAAATTATGTTCAATATTTTTCATAAAACAAAAGTAATGAAATTGAATATTATTTTTCTATCCTTAATGCTGCACAACAACCTTCTTACTTATCACTCCTTCTTTCATTTTCACTTGCAAAAAATAAATTCCGTCACTCAGCTTTTCCACATTTATTTTCTTTTCAAATTTCCCTGCTGCGATTTCTTCTTTTTCAACATAAATTTGTTTGCCTAACGTATTATATATACGTAATTCAATGTATTGTTTTGATGATGATTGAAATGAAATGGTGAGGGAGGAGTTTGTGGGATTTGGAAATACAAGAAGTTCATTGGCGAAATTAATTTCCCTGATATCTGTGATTGTCGGACATACTCCACATGTGGTGTCTATAGTATATTTCCAGAGATCATTTCGGGGGGTAGTTAAACCATTATTAGAACCTCCGAATAAATAAAGATGACCATTATTATCCGTCCATCCTATAGCGCCTCCTCTGCCGTTAGGTTTATTTGTTGGACTTGAAACCCCTATTGTTCCCCATGAACCCACAGGAGATGGTATATTGGATCCGGATTGCCATATCCATTGATTAGTTGAGATACAATACATCCACAAATCATTCCATGTTAGAGGGTACTGCCCCCCGCCAAATAACCAAAAATTTCCGCGTTGATCTTTCCATGCAGCTCTGTTTTCATATCTCGCACCCGGTATATTAGCAGATGAAGTTACGCATTTTGTTCCATACACTCCTGCTGCATTTACTGTTGTGCTACCCCCCATCCACTTCCAATTGTTTGTAACCGGATTATATTTCCAAAGATCATTACAGTTAGATGACTGATTACCATAATTAGTATTGCCGCCAAAGAACCAGAATTTTCCATCACTATCTTTCCAATGCCCATAAGATCCTCTCGCACCAGGTGTATTTGCAGGACTCTCTACTCCCAAAGTACCATATACGCCTATAGCATTTGTCATATTGCTTCCTTTCATCCAAGTCCATTGATTGGAATCTATACTATACCTCCATAAATCATTCAGCTGTGTCACTATCGTAGTTGCCCCACCAAATAGCCATAAATTATTAAAATCATCTGCTCCCAGTGCAAGTGTTTCAGACCGGTGACGAGGATAATTTGCAGTATCAGGTACGCCTTGTATGCCATAAACACCCGGAGCCAGAGAACTATTAGGACCTTTTACCCAAACCCATTCGTTTGTTGAAATATCATACTTCCATAAATCGCTGTACATATTGTTAAGGCCTGCACCGCCAAACAGCCACAGGTTATTCTGGTTATCAACCCATGACGCAATGGCAAAACCGCGTGAAGGTGGATTATTTAATAATGAAGGAATGCCCTGAATACCATAGCTGCCTGAATCATTAGCAATGCCTGGCCCTTTCATCCACGTCCATTCATTACTTGATATCTCAAATTTCCAAAGATTATTTAAAGTAACACTGCCTACTACCCCTCCGAATAACCAAAAATTCCCATTCATATCTGTCCATTCACAAGGTTCATATAATGAAGGAGGATTATTTGTCGGGCTTGGAACTCCCTGCACTCCATAATTACCCGATTGGTTAGGAATACTGTCTCCTTTTATCCATACCCACTCCCCCGCCTGCGAAAAACATTCACCAAACAAAAAATAAAAAATAAAAAGCCCCCTAACCCCCAAAGGGGGAATGAGGGATGTGATTATTTTTTTCATGGATTAATTTGAAAGGCTAAAGGTAAGGGTTATTTCTTGACATGCATATCATTTCATAACTTACAACGTAATTAAAGCCGTTAACACCAAAAGAAAAGCAACTGACAATAAAATAAGAGTCATTAACAGAACAATTATTAAAGCTCGCATCAAAAGAAGAATCACTGACATTGCAAGAACAATCATTAACAGGAGCAGAAGGTTCACTGACAGCATCAGAACATTCATTAACGGAACCAGAAGGTTCGTGAACATGACCAGAACATGCGCAGACATTAAAAGAACTGCCGTTGACAAAGCAGGAACAATCATTAACAGGAGCAGAAGGTTCACTGACAGCATCAGAACATTCATTAACGGCAACAGAAGGTTCACGAACATGACCAGAACATGCGCAGACATTAAAAGAACTGCCGTTGACGAAGAAAGAACTATCATCAACAGTTTCAGAAATATCAGTGACAATGTTCCCCAAATCATTAACAGAAAAAGAAGTAGCATTAACATGGACAGAAGTATAGTTGACAAAGAAAGAACTATCATCAACAGTTTCAGAAGTATCATTAACAATGCACGATGTATCATTAACAATAAAAGAACTATCGTTGACAATTGAGCTTTCTGATCATCATTATCAATAATTCTTGAAAAAAGGTAACCCGGCAGCCTTTTTTACGTAACATCTGCTAATCATTATTAAAAGCACATATGAAAAACACATCTCTTATCAAAATCAAAAAAGAAACTTCGCTGGTAAAAGTTACAGCTCCAAAGAAATCAAAAGCCGTTTCTATGGATTCAATTAATTCTGTTGACGAAAAAATCAACAAAATATGGGCAATGTTTGAAAACCAGCTTCAGCGAAATTATGACCTGATGGGTTTTATTGACAAACAGCAGCAGGTTATTGAAAAAGTAATGACTGCCGGTTATACAAACATGCTGATTACTAATAATACTCACGAAAATAACGTTCCGGTGAATACTAAAAAAGAAGAGGAAGAAAAAACTATTGAACTAATGTCGTTCGAAAAATTGAAGAGCTTAACAAACTCGTACAAAAAAATAATTACTTCCTCCAATCGTATTGATGCTATTCACAGTTTGCTCCATATCTTGCACACTCTAAACTCTCTCGGAAAGGCAAAACCCGAACAATTATTTATTGCTTGCGGCATGATTGAATCAACAGGTTTCAGGTTAACCGGAAGGCTCCGGTCTATGGAGCTGATTAAATACAACGGTACTACCCGCGAAGGCGCTTATGCAATGACTGAATTAGGAAAAGATTTTCTGGATGAAAAAATTAAAGACGCAGACGAATATCGCAACCGTCTAAGTTCACATGCCAAATATTATGTTGAGACGAACATCCGGATGCCTCTTTTCCCTCAGCAGCAATCTTAAAGCATAGCTTAGTTCATCATTCTGCTGGGAAATTTTATTTCTCCATATTTTCCTATTCTTTAAAATTACCCATTCGTTTCTTCATAAAATTCCGGATAAGCTTCCCCTGTTTCCATTAAAAATGATTTGAAAGAAATTTCCCTCTTTCAACATGGAACTTTGTACTTTCAACTTTTTTTCTACTTTTGGTAATTCATACTAATCATTTTTTATATGAACAAAAAAGAAATTGAGGATCTTATCCGCTTTGTTTCAAAAGCAGGCGTGAGCGAAGTGAGCCTTGAAACCAAGGAAATAAAAATTACCATTGTAAACTCCCCACGCGCTCCTGAACATGTTACCAGCCATGTGCATGCAGCACCGGCACCGGCAACAAATGCCCCGGTTGCGCCTGTGGCTGCACCATCACCTGCCGCTGTTGCAGCGCCTGCAAATGCTGAGTCTGCCGCAAAAGATGAATCGAATTTACATGTGATTAAATCGCCCATGATCGGCACCTTTTATCGATCTGCTTCGCCCGACAAGCCCAACTTTGTAAACGTAGGCGATGAAATAAAACAAGGCAAAGTCCTGTGCATCATCGAAGCCATGAAGCTCTTCAACGAAATTGAAAGCGATGTTTCAGGCAAGATCGTGAAAGTCCTTGTGGACAATGCTTTACCAATCGAATACGATCAACCTTTGTTTTTAGTCGAACCTTCTTAAAAAGTAAATGGGTAATTGAGGTGATTAAGGTAATTGGTAAAAAACCCCATTTACCTTAATCACCCTAATTACCTCAATTACCTCAATTACCCAAAACATGTTCAAAAAAATCCTCATAGCCAACCGTGGTGAAATTGCGCTTCGCATTATTCGCACCTGCAAAGAAATGGGCATTAACACAGTGGCTGTTTATTCAACTGCTGATAAAGAAAGCCTGCATGTGCGTTTTGCTGACGAAGCTGTTTGCATCGGTCCCCCTCCCAGCCGCGATTCATATCTCAATATTCCAAGCATTATCTCTGCTGCTGAAATTACCAATGCCGATGCCATCCATCCCGGTTACGGTTTCCTTTCGGAGAATTCACGATTTTCTTCCATCTGCCAGGAGCATGGAATAAAATTTATTGGCGCCACGCCCGAACAGATTGACGGAATGGGCGATAAATCGAATGCAAAAGCAACCATGCGCAAAGCAAAAGTTCCTATTGTTCCCGGTTCAGAGGGGTTGCTTGCCGATGTGAAAGAAGGATTGAAAATTGCAAAAAAAATAGGTTTCCCCATAATATTAAAAGCAACTGCCGGAGGTGGCGGACGCGGAATGCGCATCGTTTGGAAACCCGAAGAAATGGAAGACGCGTGGAACTCTGCCCGCACGGAAGCGGCAGCAGCTTTCGGAAATGATGGAATGTACCTTGAAAAATATGTGGAAGAACCGCGTCATATCGAAATTCAGATTGCAGGCGATCAATATGGAAAGGTATGTCACCTGAGTGAGCGCGATTGTTCTATTCAACGCAGACATCAAAAACTCATTGAAGAAACTCCGTCACCATTCATGACTCCCAAATTGCGCAAAGCTATGGGGGCTGCAGCCATTAAAGCTGCCGAAGCCGTTAAATATGAAGGGGTGGGAACAGTGGAATTTCTGGTGGATAAGCACCGCGATTTTTATTTCATGGAAATGAACACCCGTATCCAGGTAGAACATCCTATTACCGAAGAAGTGATCAATTACGACCTGATAAAAGAACAGATAAAAATTGCGGCAGGTCAAAAAATTTCAGGCAAAGATTATTTTCCGCAAATGCACGCTATTGAATGCCGCATCAATGCCGAAGACCCTTACAATAATTTTCGCCCTGCTCCCGGTAAAATCACCAACCTCCATATTCCCGGAGGACATGGAGTTAGAGTTGATTCGCACATTTATGCCGGGTACACCATTCCGCCCAACTATGATTCGATGGTTGCAAAACTGATCACGATGGCGCAAACAAGAGACGAAGCCATCCGCACCATGGAACGTGCACTAAGCGAATTTATAATAGAAGGCGTAAAAACCACCATTCCTTTTCACCAGCAATTAATGCAGAACGAAGATTTCCGCAAAGGAAATTATACCACCAAGTTTATGGAAACGTTTAAGCTGAAATAAAAGTAAATGATTTGAAAATTTGAAAATGAGGAAATTTGAAAATTCGTACACAAGCTGATTATTCCCTTTAAAATTTTCAAATCTTCAAATTAAAAAAATGAACATCAGCTTTAAAAACATCATCACCATCTCGATGATTCTTTTTGCTGTTATTGATATTGTCGGATCTATTCCTGTAATACTTGAAATAAGAAGAAAAGCCGGTAGTATCCATCCTGAAAAGGCAACGCTGGTTTCTCTTCTCATTATGCTTGTTTTTCTTTTTTTGGGAGAGAATATTTTAAAATTTATCGGGCTTGATCTTGCATCGTTTGCAATTGCCGGATCGTTTGTTTTATTTTTTATTTCTTTAGAAATGATACTGGGAATAAAAATTTATAAAGATGAATTACCCGAAACAGCTTCCATAGTTCCCATTGCATTTCCGTTAATAGCCGGAGCCGGAACCATGACCACACTTTTATCATTGCGTTCGCAATACCTCCCTATGGAAATAATAATTGGAATTGTTTTAAATTTAATCCTCGTTTATCTTTGTCTTAAAAATTTAGGATTCTTAGAAAAGCTTTTAGGTCCAACAGGAATCGGAGTGCTCAGAAAAGTATTCGGATTTATTCTGCTCGCCATAGCAGTAAAGCTTTTCAGAAGCAACCTGGGAATATAAATAAAGTAAACAATTGACAACAGACAGTAAACAATAAAAATAAAATTATCATTTTGAAAAATAATCCGCAAAAAAAATTAAATAATATTTTTTTCTTTTTTTGTTAAATAGTTAACAGGAATTGTTTACTTGTCTATTGTCTATTTAAATGATAACAATCTACACCGATGGCTCCTCACGCGGCAATCCCGGACCGGGCGGCTACGGAACAATATTAATTTCGGGGAATCACAGCAAAGAACTTTCACAAGGCTATCGTTTAACCACCAACAACCGCATGGAACTCATGAGTGTGATTACCGGTCTGGAAGCATTAAAAAAGAAAGGAGAACAGGTTGAAATTTATTCCGATTCGAAATATGTGATTGATTCCGTTGAAAAAAAATGGGTGTTCGGCTGGGTGCAAAAAAAATTTAAAGGGAAAAAAAATGCCGACTTATGGATTCGCTTTTTAAAAATTTACAAAGAACATCATGTAAAATTCCATTGGATTAAAGGGCATAACAATCATCCCTATAATGAACGATGTGATGAAATGGCTGTAGCAGCCGCGCTTGGCGGAAATCTTATACCCGACACGGGTTATGAAACCGAATTTCGTGGCGGATTGCTTTAATAATTTTTTCTATCAAAAATATTTCTACTTTTATTGCCTGAATTATTTCGCCCCGCATGAAAAACATTTTTACAATATTGTTTTTGTTTCCATTTTTAGCATCAGCACAGCTTACTGATGATTTCACTGACGGAGATTTTACAAACAACCCGGCATGGGTTGGTGATATTGCTTCATGGCAGGTGCTGGGCGGTCAGCTCAATTCAAATAATTTAACCACCAACACATCATTTTATCTTGCTACACCTTCATCTTTGGCAACTGCTGCACAGTGGGAAATATGGGTAAACTTCAAGCAGGCAACTTCAGGTTCAAATTACATGGATATATATCTCACTTCCGATATTCAGGATTTGAACGGAGCAGGCAACGGATATTTTGTGCGGATCGGGGGCACTCCTGATGAAATCAGCTTGTATGGTAAAATCGCTGGTGTAAATACAAAGATTATTGACGGAACTGACTTACGCTCACAAGTAAATTCAACTGATAATTATTTCAGAATAAAAGTTACACGCACAGCTGCAAATCTTTGGACACTTCTTGATGACAATGCAGGAGGAACTAATTATTTTACCGAAGGAACCATTACAGATGCAAACTTTACCAGTTCTGCCTATTTCGGAATTTCGGTAACACAATCAACAAATAGTTTTTTTAATAAACACTTTTTTGACAGCATTTCTGTCGGCAATATTGTGATTGATGTAACACCTCCTGCTGTTTCTTCCATCAATGTCACAAACGCAAATGAGATCGATGTCATCTTCAACGAACCTCTTGAACAGATTTCAGCCGAAACAATTTCCAACTATACCGTCAATAGTACAATCACTCCAAATGCAGCTTCGCTCATTTCTGCAAATACAGTGCATGTAACTTTCGCAGCCAATTTTACAAGCGGATTTGTAAATACGCTGAGTGTTTTAAATGTATTGGATATAAGCAACAATCCTATTATAACAGCAAGCACAGGGCAATTCACATATTTTGCCCCTGTCACTCCTTCGAAATATGATGTGGTGATCAATGAAATCTTTCCTGATGAAAGTCCGCAGATTGGTTTACCTGCAGCAGAATATGTTGAAATCTATAACCGAAGCAATAAAACTTTTGATTTAAGCGGATGGAAATTTTCAGACACAGGAACTCCGCAAAATTTGCCTTCATTTATTTTAACGCCCGGCTCTTATCTTATTTTATGTGATGATGGCAATGCTTCCTTATTTTCTTCTTTCGGAAATGTTCTTGGACTAAGCTCTTTTCCATCTTTGAATAATGACGGTGACGATTTAAAATTATATGATCCTGCTTCAAATATCATAGATGGCATTGTTTACGATCTGACTTTATATCATGATCCTGCAAAGCAAGACGGAGGATGGAGCATCGAACGCATCAATCCTGATTTTACATGCACCAATCCGTTAGACTGGAAAGCAGCTGTAAATCCCAATGGAGGAACTCCCGGTTCAGTGAACAGTGTTGACGGAGATTTTTCTGATTCGCAAGCTCCTTCATTACTTCGTGCAGTGGCGATTGATGCTACACATATAAAAGTTTTTTTTGATGAAGCAATGAATGCAGCAACTCTTTCTGATGTTTCAACCTATTCAATTGATAACAACATTGGCTCACCGGCAGCAGTGTCCGCACAAACCGATTTTTCTGCTGCTACCTTAACTGTAACAACAAACATTGTGCATGGAATAATTTATACAATCACTATTAATAATTCCATTTCTGATTGTGCAGGAAATATTTTATCAGGAGCTAATTCTGTTCGCTTTGCCATTCCTGATTCAGTGGCAATTTCTGACATTATCATCAATGAAATTCTTTTTAATCCGTTAACAACAAATGATTATGATTTCGTAGAATTATACAACCGTTCTCAAAAAATAATTGACCTCGCTGCATTACGCATTGCAAGCACTGATCCTTTGACAGATTCACTCATTGATGTTAAAATAATTACTTCTGAAGGCTATTTGATTTTCCCCGGTGATTATGTTGCATTGACAGCTTCTCCGGAAAATGTAAAAACAATTTATCACACTACTAACCCTTCAGGATTTTTAAAAGTTGAAACCATGCCTTCATTCAATGATGATGATGATGCCGTAGTGATTACTAACAGCAGCTTTATACGGATGGATCAGTTTAATTATTCTCCCGATTTTCAGTTCCCTTTGTTGAATGATGATGCAGGAATTTCACTGGAACGCATCAGTTTCAACCGTCCTACACAGGACAGCAGCAACTGGCATTCAGCAGCCGAAACAGTAGGCTATGCAACTCCGGCTTATGAAAATTCGCAACATGCAGAAACAATTGATGACGGCAGTGAAGTTTCATTGGAACCGGAAATTTTTTCTCCTGATAATGATGGAAACAGCGATGTGGTGAATATCCATTATCACTTCGGTGAATCGGGGTTTACCGCCAACCTCAGAATTTTTGATTCAAAAGGACGGCTAATCATTCATCTCATAAAAAATGAATTGCTCGGATTGGAAGGAACATTTACCTGGAATGGAATTACCAGTGAAAATCTGAAAGCAAAAGTTGGAATTTATGCTGTTTACCTCGAAGTGTTTAATGAAAAAGGAACGGTAAAGAAATTCAAAAAGCCGTTGGTGCTTGCTTCGAAGTTCCAATGACCATAAGGCATTGAAGGATAACAATAAAAAATATTTGTTAAAAAATCTTTGTTGCAATTAAAAAAATCTTTATACCTTGCAGCCTCAATAAAATATAAAATCAATTAATATAAATCAAATCAATTAAACAATTAACTCTTTAAAAAAAAAAGTATGAAAAAAAATCTGATTTACACAGGGATGATTGCAGCTTTCCTTGCTGCTGCAGTAACTGAATCAAAAGGACAAGCATGGACAGTAAACGGAAATGCAGGTACATTAAATACCAATTTTCTTGGTACAACGGACTCAAAAGATCTGAGAATTAAAACTAAAAACGTTGCAAGAATTTTCGTATCTAAAAGCGGTCCTGTAGGAATAGGAAACACGGCTCCTAAAAGCCGACTTGACATTTTAGGCGGAACCGGAAACGCTGATACAATTCCTGCAGTTAATGTTATTGTAAAAAAGACAGGAAACTTTGATGTAGTTGGTGTTCATGCAGAATCTCAGCCCGCACCAGGTTATGGAATCGGTATTGACGGTTTCGGTAATTTTATCGGAGTTTCAGGATTTGGAGCAGAAGGTGGCGATTTTCAATCAGCAGGTGCTGATACGACTGTTGCTAACACAGGTACTTTGATTGGTTGTGTTGGTGCTGTGAACACTGCTGCAGCAGCAGTTGGAGTATTTGGCGCAGCAGACAATGGAAATTTTGCTTACGGAGTTTACGGCACTACTAATGGCGGTGGATTTACCGATACTGCAAGCACAAAGCACTGGGCTTTATATGGTGATGGCGATGTTTTTGGAGTAAGATTTTTTCAGGCATCTGATGCTAAGTTAAAGGAAAATATCAAGCCTATTACATCTGCTACTGAAAAGTTAATGCAATTGACTCCATCTACTTATAATTTCAAAAGCAATACCGGCTTAGTACTTCCTTCAGGTAAAGAGTATGGTTTGCTTTCTGATAATGTTGAAAAAGTTTTCCCTGAATTAATTAAAGAAGCAAGGACAGCTACACGTTTCGATAGAAATCACAACAAAATTGGACAAGAAATTAGCTTCAAGAGTGTAAATTACTCCGGTTTGATTCCTGTATTAGTGGAGTCAGCTAAAGAGCAACAAACTGCTATTAATGCAAAGAATGCACAGATTGCTGATCTCAGCACAAAAATCACAGCACTTGAAAATCGTTTAGCTGCACTTGAAAATACTTCATCAGCTAAATTATCTTCTGTATCTTCATCGGATGCTGCCCTTGAGCAAAACAGCCCAAACCCATTCAACCAGTCCACTCAAATCCGTTATTCAGTTCCTGCTAATTCTTCAGCTCAAATCATCATCACTTCTGTTGATGGAAAATCTGTAAGAAATTATGCTATTTCAGGATCAGGAAAAGGACAAATTACTTTGAATGCCAGCGAGCTTTCTGCAGGTTCTTATACTTATTCATTGAATGTTAATGGAAAAGTTATTGACAGCAAAACTATGGTGTTGACTAAATAATTTTTAAGTTTAGTTACCTTAAAAAACCGTCCCGATTGCAATCGGGACGGTTTTTTTATTTTCGTTTAAATTGTATTTTTGACCATGGCTGAAAAACCCAACTTTACCGCTCGACTTTTTCAACCCGTTAATTCTTTTTCAGCCGATGCATTCAGAATGCTTTTCGGGCTTGCCATGATATTTCAATTTATAAGCTTCATAAAATTCGATTTTATCCGCGTGGGAATTTTATCTCCACGGTTTCATTTTACTTACGATTTTTTTGATTTTGTAAAACCGCTTTCACCGGCTTTCCTCAACCTGTTGATAGTATTAATGCTTGCCGGAGCTTTTTTAATAACTATTAATAAATTTTACAAAGCGGGAATTCTTCTTTTCGCTATATCATTTTCTTATCTATTTTTTCTGGACCAAAGCTATTATAACAATCATTTTTACCTGATCATTTTACTTTCTATAATTCTATTCTTTTACAAACCTGTTTCAGCAAAAGACGGTAATAGATTAATTCCTCAATGGTTTATCCGGCTGCTTCAATTTCAGGTCATAGTAGTTTATTTCTATGGAGGACTTGCAAAACTGAATCATGACTGGCTGGTGGATTGCCAGCCTATGAAAACGTTGCTCGAAGTCAATGCAGCTAATTCCTTGTTCCCTGCCCTGCTCAAAAGTAACTTTGTGGTTTATTACCTGACCTATGGCGGAATTGTTTTTGATTTGCTGATCGGTTTTCTACTGCTTTACAAACCTGTATTGAAAGTTGCAATCATTCTGAATATATTTTTCCATCTGACCAATTTTTTCATATTCAATCTTGGCGAAGGGGGAGATATAGGAATTTTTCCGCTGCTTATGATTTTTACCAATGTGTTGTTCATTGAACCCGAAAAGCTGCAGCAATTAGTTTCGAAATATTTACGTGTAAAGGCTGAAAATGATGCTAAAAAACAAAAAAACAAAAACAAAACATTTTCTCATATTATAGATTTCTCTTCAAAAAAAAATATAGTGCTTTCCTGTCTTACATGCTATATTTTATTTCAACTGCTGTTTCCTTTCAGACACTTTGCTTATCCCGGCAATACAGACTGGACGGGTAAAGCACAGCGTTTCTCATGGCGAATGAAGGTATATGTTAAAACGGGGTCAGTGCGGATTACAGCGAAGCAATCTGCAAATGATGAGCCGCTTGAAATGGATTGGAAAAAACATATTAACCAGGTACAGTATGCTGCCATGCGTGATCACCCTGAAATGCTTCTTCAATTTGCTGACTATTTGAAAAAACTTTCCGTACAGCTGGGGTTTAGAACTATTATTCTCAATGCAGAAGTACAGGTTTCCATGAACGGGCGGCCAAAACAATTTGTGGTGGACCCTTCGCTTGATTTGCTGGCTGTAAAAAGAAATCCATTTAAACATGCTGAATGGATCCTGCCTTTAAAAAATAATCCCAAATAAAAACCAACTGCTCACAAGCTGAAAAGTTAAACCTCTGGTGTTGGCATGATGGTTTTTAAAATTAATTAAACGTTTGTTTAATTTTAAACATTTGTTTAACTTTGCAGCATATTTAAACCCCCATTTCAATGATTGATAAGCGATCACACATATTGGATGCGGCAGAAGAATTGTTTGCCGAGTACGGCTTTGAAGGCACTTCCGTTCGCGAACTTGCCAGGAAAGCAAAAGTGAACATTGCCATGATTTCCTACTATTTCGGGTCGAAGGAACAATTGATGAAGGTATTGATTCAGAACCGTGCGGGCGCCTTCAGGGAACAGATAGCAACGCTTAACAAAGAGCAGCTCACTCCAATGGATAAAATGGATTTGCTGATTGAATATTGGGTGGAACGGATTTTTTCAAATCAGCAATTTCACAGAGTGTTGAACCGTGAAATTTCATTACAGCAACGTTCTGCATTTAATAAAACCATTTCGGATATTATGCTTGGCAATTTTGAAGAAGTGAAAAAGCTGATTATTGATGGTCAGAAGAAAAGGGTTTTTCGCAAAGTGGATGTTGAATTGACTATTGCCTCGCTTATCGGAACTATCTCTAAAGTTGTTCAATCTTCTTACCTGTCTTGTAAAATACTAAACGTTGATCCTGATAAGAACTCTATTTTCAATGAGAAACATAAGAACCGTTTGAAATTGCATTTAAAAGATTTAATGCGTGCTCATTTACTTATTAAATAGGTCATACAGTAATAGAAAAAAATATACTAATCAATAAACACTATGGAAACTCCGGAGAAAAGCAATTCCAAAAAGAAAAAAATTCTTCCTGTTATTCTTGCTTTGATTGTGATTGCATCGGTTGCATTCGGAATCAATAAATATATTTATGCGCAGCATCATGAAGACACGGATGATGCGCAGGTAGATGCTGATATCAGTCCGGTGCTTGCTCGTGTTTCCGGCTATGTAAATGAAATTCGCTTTAGTGATAATCAGCAGGTCATTAAAGGCGACACGCTCATAAAATTAGATGACCGCGATTTGCAAATTAAATTACAGCAAACGCAGGCAGGGTATGACAATGCAAATGCAAGCATTACAGTGGCACGCGCTAATGCCGGAACAGCGGAAGCAAATCTTGAATCGGTAAAATCAAATGTAGAAACGGCAAAAGTCCGTGTCTGGAAAGCGACAGAAGATTTTAAGCGGTATGAAAATTTGATTGCTCAAAACGCAGGTACAAGGCAACAATTTGATGCTGCCAAAGCCGAAAAAGAAACTGCTGAAGCTGCTTTGAAAACGGCAACTAAACAGCAACAGGCAGCAGTGATGCAAAGCCAGGCAGCAAAAGAGCAAATTGCACTTGCACAATCACAGCTTTCGCAAAGACAGGCGGAAATTGATTTTGCAAAACTGCAACTATCTTATACAACTATTATTTCTCCGGCAAACGGAATTGCTTCAAGAAAGAACGTACAGCCGGGACAATTGGTAAGTGCAGGCGCACCTTTGTTTGCTGTTGTTAGCACTGATGATATATGTGTGATTGCAAATTTTAAAGAAACACAATTGACAAAAATGAAAGAAGGGTTGCAGGTTGATGTGAAATCCGATGCTTTTCCTGATGAAAAGATTGATGGAACTGTTTATCGTTTTTCTGCCGCGACAGGTGCAAAATTCAGCTTGCTTCCTCCCGATAATGCAACAGGAAATTTTGTGAAAGTTGTTCAACGCATTCCCGTAAAAATTAAGCTCAGTAGTAATAAAGAAGTTCTTGCTCGTCTTCGGCCGGGAATGAGTGTGAAAGTTTCAGTGAAGCTGGATTGAAAAAATGAACGCAGAAGCGTAATGACGCAGATAAGAAATAAATATTAAGAGCAATGCCCGAAGTCGGTTTTAAAAAATTCATCATTACGTTTACTGTTATTCTTGCAGCGCTGCTTGAATTGGTTGATACAACGGTGGTTAATGTTTCGCTGCCGCAAATTATGGGTAACCTTGGCGCTACGTTAGAGGATGTTGGCTGGGTAGTAACGGCTTATTCTATTGCTAACGTTATTATACTTCCTATGTCAGGTTGGCTGGCTGCTAAGTTTGGACGGAGAAACTATTTTACTTTTTCTATTATACTTTTTACTGTGGCATCTTTCTTCTGCGGTAATGCTGATAATATATGGGAGCTTGTTGCATTTCGTTTTATACAGGGAATTGGCGGTGGTGCTTTGCTTGGTACTGCACAGGCAATTTTAGTGGAAACATGGCCGCGCGAACAGCTTGGAATGGCAACGGCAATATTCGGTCTTGGTGTTGTGGTGGGACCTACTCTTGGTCCGACACTTGGCGGATATATAACAGATCATTTTACATGGCCGTGGATTTTTTATATAAACATTCCGCTTGGAATTATTGCTGTGCTGCTTACGTTGCAATATATTAAAGAGTCACTACATGTTCAAAAAGTTTTTGATGTTGACTGGCTTGGCATTATTTTTCTTGCTGCGGGAGTCGGGTCGCTGCAGATTGTTCTGGAGCGTGGCGAAGGCGATGATTGGTTCAACTCTACTTATATTATTGTGCTTTCCATAGTTTCAGTAGGTGCAATTATTTCTTTTATATGGCGCGAACTAACAACCGATCATCCTATAGTTAACCTGCGCATCCTGAAGAACCGTTCATTGTCTATAGGCATGTTCACTACATTTATTCTCGGGTTCGGGTTGTTTGGATCAGTGTTTATTTTCCCGGTATTTTGTCAGAATCTTTTAGGTTTTTCTGCACAGCAAACCGGGATGCTTTTAATTCCCGGTGGATTGGCAACCATACTGATGATGCCGATGGTGGGAAAGATGCTTCAGAATAAATTTCCTCCACAGATAATGGCAACGTTTGGCTTTCTTTTATTTTTCCTTTTTACTTATACTTTGTCAAAAGCCAATTTATCATCGGGCGAAAGTGATTTTTATATTCCGTTAATTTTGCGCGGTATGGGACTGGCTTTATTGTTTGTCCCGTTAACAACTCTTGCATTGGGAAGCCTGCAGCCAAAGGATGTTGCCCAGGGAACAGGACTCAATAATATGATGCGGCAGCTTGGAGGTTCTTTCGGTATTGCTATTATTACCACACTTATCCATCTTAGGCAGGGATTTCACCGCAACCGGTTAATTGAACATATAAATTCTTATGATCCTGCTTTTAACGAACGCTTTAATAATTTGACGCAATCTATTATTTCAAAAGGCTATGCTTTGGCAGATGCGCAGACGTTAGCTCTCAAAGCCATTGAAGGCACTGTGATAAAGCAAACATACCTGATGAGCTATATAGACGGCTTTTGGTTTGTGGGTGTTTTTTTTATTTTCTGCATCCCGCTTTTGTATTTGCAGAAAATTAAAAGAGGAACTAAGGTGGCTGTGGATGCTCATTGATTGCAGTGAGCAGGTTTTTAAAAACAGGTAAGTATGAAAATAATTCCCTGTGAACTACCTTACACAAAGGAACTTCAGCTGTAT
>JBDSOU010000101.1:0-34370 GCA_039914625.1 Bacteroidia bacterium
CGTTTATAAATTTTTATGACCAGGAACAAAAACAGCAACATGCTAACCTGAATAACATCGGGGTAATGCAGAATTTTTATTACCGGTTTAATAACTCAACTGTGATTTCATCCGGAATATGGTACCAGGTTACTGACAGAGATCTGCCTCCGCTTATGACGGTTCCGGAAAGTACTGCAGAACAGAAAGACAGTGTGCTGAGAACATACATTGAGTTAAAAAAGATGCTTAAAAAATCAAGCCTGAATATCCGGGCTGCATATTTTGATGAATACGAATTGTACATTGATCCTTCTTATAAAATTTATGCTCCTTATAAAACCATCAGCTATAAAACGGAAGCAGAACAAAGATTTTTCATCACAGATAAATTAATTGTGAATGCGGGAGGTTCCTTCAATCATTATAAATCAGATGTCAAAGAATACGTGAATCATATTTCAGTAAATTATCTGGCTGCTTTTGCCGGAGTGAGGTATGAATTCAAAAAAGATTTTCTTCTTACAATTGATGCAAGACAGGATTTTACAGAAAATCAAAATTCGCCCATTGCCCCTTGCGCAGGAATTGAAAAAATGATGCTGAGAAATCTCATAACGTTAAAAGCAAAAGGAGGAAAGAATTTTAACCTGCCTGCTTTGAATGATCTTTATTGGGTTCCGGGTGGCAACAAAGATTTAAAACCTGAAACCGGCTGGTCTTATGAAGGAGGAATTGTTTTTCATATCGCAGAAAAAAATAGTTTCATAATTGAAGCAACATATTTCAGCACAATGATAAGCGATTGGATTCAATGGCAGCCCGGTGTGTATGGTTATTACGCTCCCGTGAATTTAAAGAAGGTTCATGCAAGAGGAATTGAAACAGCATTTCAATATCGGGTAAACCGGAAAAAAATTAATTTTTATTTTTCAGGGAATTATTCATTCACAAAATCCACAAATGAACAATCTTACCAGGTGCTTGGCGAAGAAACTATAGGGAAGCAATTGATTTATATTCCGGAACATGTTGCACACCTGGATATAAAATTTTCATTTAAAAACTTCTCACTTACTTATATGCATTCATTCATTGGTTTGCGATATACAACAAGTGATAATAATCTTTCACTTCCATTTTACAATTATGCAAATTTTGCTATTGAGAAAAATTTTAATCTCAAAAAAAACTCTTTCGGAATTTTCATTAAGATCAATAATATTTTTGATGAAACATACCAGGTTATTGCATACAGGGCAATGCCGGGAAGAAATTATACAGCAGGAATTTCAATTAATTTAAATTATAAAAACAAACAATCATGAAAAAAATTAAAAACACAGCTTTGGCAATTTCACTTTTCTTATTTGTAATTCTCAGTGGATGTAAAAAAGAAGATAAACCCAATACAGAAATACCGGAAACGGGTTCAAACAACAGTGTTGTATTTGTAGTTAATGAAGGAAGTTTCGGAAGCAGCAATGGGTCTGTCTCATCCTTTTACACTTCAACACACCAGGTTATAGATGATATTTTTATGACAATTAATAATCATCCCCTTGGAGATGTGGTGCAATCCATGGTTTTATATAAAGATAAAGGCTACATCGTGGTAAATAATTCTAAAAAGATTGAAGTGGTGGATAGGTATAGTTTTCTAAGCAAGGGAACTATTTCAGGATTTACAAGTCCTCGATATTTGCTCCCAGTAAATGATAATAAGGCTTACGTGAGCGACTGGGGGGTAAACAATATCAAGGTCGTTGATCTCAACTCATTTGTTATAACGGATAGCATACCCGCAGCCAACGGACCTGAGCAAATGGCAATGATTAATAATAAAGTGTATGTAACAAATATAGGAGGTTATAGTATTGATAGCACATTGACCATTATTGATGCGAATACAAATGCTGTAATAAAGACCATTACCGTGGGAATGAATCCCGGAAATATTACAACAGACTACAATGGAAAAATATGGGTGCTGTGCAACGGATGGTACGGAGTGGATTGGACAGGCGGTACAGCAGATGATGTTGCCGGAAGCCTGGTAAGAATAAACCCGATGAATGATCAAATAGAAGCTACTTTACCAATGGGACAATTTGATCACCCCCTGCGACTGGCAATGAACAAAAGTAAAACCGCGATTTATTACCTCATGGGGATTTCTGGTTTTGACGGAAACATTTTTAAATTTAACGTGAACAGTAATACACTTTCAACAGCACCGTTGGTAATTAAAAATTTTTACGGCCTTGGGATTGACCCGCTGAATGAAGATATTTATGGAGCTTATTCTCCTGTTTTTGGTCAATCAGGTTATATATTCCGGTATCAGAATGACGGAATATTTAAAGATTCAGCAAGAGTAGGAATAGGGCCGAACGGGTTTGTTTTTAACTACTGAAACACACGACTAAAAATATTTCAGGGTGTTTTTAAAACAATTTCAGGAGTAGTAATTGTGTTGCTTTTGTGTAAAGCACGGTCATACATATAGCAATCAAAACGCAATGTATCGAAGTTGAATCCAAAATCGTCAACTTTAAGGTTTGTAACTATATCACCGGAGAGTGATTGATCTTTTCCTTCATGATAAACCCAGGGAATTTTATACCCCGGAACTAACAAAGGAACTTGCTCAAAAACTCCATTAGTCTTTTTGAAAAAATCTATGAATAGATTAAATACATTTGCTGTATCGCCAATGTCGCCATCTCCGTCAATAAATGAAATGGTAAGAACAACCGATGAGTCCAATCCTTGTGAACCGACAGTCTTCACCATTTCCTTAAATGTAATGGAAGGTTCTGACGGATATGTTTTTGGTTTTTTGCATGAAACCAATGCAACAACTAAAATAAGAATTAAATATGAAAATCTACTTTGCATTTTTAACTATCAATGGTAAAATTACGAAATTATTGTTTTGAATCTGTGAGAACAGATATAATTTTTAATTTTACAAGACGTTAAATCAATCAAATGGCGCTGGTAAAATCAATCAATGGAAAAACTCCACTTTTTGGAAAAAATTGTTTTCTTGCTGAAAATGCAACTGTAATTGGTGATGTTGTGATGGGGGATGATTGCAGCGTTTGGTTTAATACTGTAATAAGAGGGGATGTAAATTCCATTATCATTGGCGACAAAGTGAATGTGCAGGATGGCGCCATTATTCATTGTACTTACCAGAAAGCAAAAACGGTGATCGGCAATAATGTTTCCATAGGTCATAATGCAATTATTCATGGCTGTACGTTACATGAAAATGTGCTTGTAGGCATGGGAGCTATTGTTATGGACCATTCCGTAGTGGAAAAAAATTCCATCATCGCAGCCGGAGCCGTGGTGCTTGAAAATACAAGGGTGGAAGCAGGAAGCATTTATGGAGGTGTGCCGGCAGTAAAAATAAAATCAATGAGCGCTGAACATTTTAAAGAATTGAATAAACGCATTGCTGATAATTATGTAATGTATGCAAAGTGGTTTGAATGATAATCGCAATTAAAATTTTACATGCAGAAGTATCTCAGTTAACTTTGCGTTTCTCATTTTTTTATCTCAGCGTTTCTTTGCGTTAAAAATTCCTTACGCAGCGTTTCGCAGAGGAAAAAATAAAGAGCCGCAGAGAAAATATAAAGTGAGATGCTATACCAAAATACGAACCGCAAACGTTAAAACAATATGATAAAATTCCTGGTTTTTAGTGCGATAAGTTTGATGATATTTAAAGCAGCAGCAGCGCAATCTTCCGATGAGGGGGCATCCTTAGGAGTAAAAGCCGGAGTAAATAGTTCCCATTTAAATTTGCAGGATGCAAGTGCAAAAGCTTCGCCCGGTTTTAATATCGGGTTATTCAGCCGCGCAGCATTTTCTAAATATTTTGCCATTCAACCTGAATTCAATCTGAATGTACTGCATTCAACGGTTTCGGTACAGGATGCATCTAATACTCTTCAATTCAGTATGCTGATGTCATACGTTGAATTTGCTTTTTCCGGTGTAGTGACTTATCACAAAGGATTTTTTCAATTGGGCCCATACATCTCTTACCTTGCGAACATACAGGTGAATAATGAAAGCGGGAGCAGCGAGCAAATATCAGACATCTCTAATCGTAATAATTTTTATGACATTGATTACGGGCTCGATTACACAGCGGGCATGCAACTGAAAAGATGGGACATTGGCATTCGTTATAAGCAAGGCTTATTTAAAACAGGAAAAGAAAAAACGCCTGGAGGTGAATTAAGTATTTTCAGAACGAACAAAACTTCTGTGTTCACAGTTTTCGGAGGATATTATTTTTAGAAATCAGGAACTCGGAAGAACAGTTTGCGTTTCTTCAAAAGGCAGTGCGATAATGAAGGTAGTTCCTTCGTTTTCTTTGCTGTCAACTGTTAATGAACCTTTGTGGCCGTTTACAATAATATCGTAACTGAGCGATAATCCAATACCGGTGCCTTCGCCCGGAGGTTTAGTAGTAAAAAAGGGTTCAAAAATTTTATTTCTTATGCTTTCAGGAATGCCATCTCCATTATCCATTATTTTGATCAGGACTTTTCCGTTTTGTTTGCGTGTAGTGATTCCTATTTTAGGTTCATATTCTTTTCCGTCACTTTTGCTTTTTTGATTGAGTGCATAAAAAGCATTATTAAAAATATTCAGCAGCACGCGGCTGATTTCCTGCGGAACCACATTTGCTTTTGGTAATTCGAGGTCAAAATGTTTTGAGATGGTGCAATTAAAATCAGCATCGGTCGCGCGCATGCCATGATAGGCAAGGTTCAGAAATTCTTCGGCCAGTTCATTAATATTTGTCAACTGTTTTTCCTGTGTTCCGGTGCGGCTGTGCTGCAGCATATTTTTTACAATGCTGTCAGCGCGTTTGCCGTGCTGGATCACTTTGCTTAAGTTCTGCTGAAGGCTTTCAATTATTTCATCTTTTTCTTGCTGCGGAACTCCGTTTTTTAAATCATTAATCAAATCTAAAGAAAGGTCCGAAAAGTTGTTTACAAAATTGAGCGGGTTTTGAATTTCGTGTGCAATGCCGGCAGTCAGTTTTCCGAGCGAAGCCATTTTTTGCGAGTGTATAAGCTGGTCCTGCGTGGTTTTTAATTTTTCCAGAGTTTGTTTCAGTTCATTATGTGTTTTACCCAGCGCATCGTGCGATTTCTTTTTATAACGGTAACGGTTGTAAATAAAAAAGGCAAGTATCAGGATGATGAGTGATCCCAGGATTAAAATATTCATCAGTTCGCTTTTCTTGCGCAGCTCCAACTCCTGCTTTGAAAGTTGTAGTTCCTGTTCTGCCTTTTCCTTTGAAACCAGGAGCAATTGTTTTTCTTTTTCTTTCTTTTCAATCATTGCCAGGCTCAATTCTTCAAGCGCCTTCTCTTTGCTTTGGCGCTCCAATTCTGTTACCGTGAGTTGCTGGCTCAGCTCCAATCCCTGCTGATTTAAAATTACTGCCTGGTGTTCATTTTCCTTACTCAGCAATTCAATTACTTTTTCTTTTTCCGAAAGCTCGTTCTGCAGCCTGTCAGCCGGAAAATCTTTTGCATTTTCTATTGCTGATATGGAATCTTTCAGTGAGCGGTACAGGGCGTGATGTTTATCTGCATTAGCAAAATCATTTGAAAAGCTATAAACTGTTGAAAGTTTCAGGTAGGTATCTTTAATTAATTTTTGAACAATAAGCTCGTTGGCTAGCCGCACACTTTTCTTAAACTGATCAAGCGCTTTTTGATAATCGCCTTTTTTGAAATAGACAATTCCCTTGTTGCGAAACTCCAATGCCTGGCCGGTGTTGTCGTGCAGATCTTCTTTTAGTGTAAGCGCCCGGTCAAAACACAGCAAAGCAAGTGAGTAATCATTTTGCAAAAGATACAGCTCTCCCATTCTGTTGAGCAGCAGCGCTGCCGATTTCTTATCTTTAAGCAGCGTGAATGCCGCAAGAGCATCATTAAAAAATTTATTTGCGTGAACCGTATCTTTTTTTTGCAGGTAATCGGTGGCGATAAGACCCTGTATGTTGGCTGTCATTTTCGGTAAATGCTGCTCCTTTGAAATTTCAAAAGCATTATAATAATACTGCAGTGCTTTTTCGTAGTCCTTCAGCTGCTGGTAAACAAAACCGACCTGGCCTGCTGCAAGCGCAATTCCTTTTTTATCGTTCAGGTCTTTGCGTGCGTTTAATGATTTCAAAAAATAATCGAGCGCTTTGTTGTAGTCGCCTTTTTTCAACCACATCATTCCTAAATTATCAGCTGCTGAGGCAATTCCTTTTTTGTTTTTAGAGATTTCTGCTGCCTGTAAACGTTGCTCCACCAGCTTCTCGGTAGCTGTTAAGGGAATTTTGCGCAACCTGCGCGGAAAGTCGTTGAAAAAATCAAAATCCTGCTGATCAGAAATTACGGATAGTGGATCTTTATCACTAAGATCGGTTGGATTTGTTTGAGAAAATGCAGCAATTGAAAAAAACAAAAACAGGATAAGCCCGAAAGCAGCAAAAGAACATTTTTTGTTATTTCTTAACAAACCCCGACCGGTAAAAAGTGTTTTCATAATTAAGTGTGATCGCCAAAAGTAATTTCAAAAAATGCGGGCTAAGGGAACAAATATAGGAAATCTCTTAAAATCATCAGTATGTAATTGCAACCGCGATAGTGGAATAATGGAATGGCGCGGTTTCCCCTCAGATGACATCCTGGTACAAAACTAAATCTATTACCGCTAATGCTTCGTCAGCGCTTCCACTACAGGAATAATCTAAGTTTCAGATTTTAAGTTATTTATTTTATACTTTGCAATGTGATCAGCTACAAATGAACTATTAAATTAAATAGATCCATAATAAAAATTATAAAAAGACCATTCTTGCATTATTTATTCCGCTTGCTATGTGCAGCACAGTTTACGCACAGAACACCATCAGGGTTGTAGCTGCTCTGCCTCCTGCACCCGCTCCGGCAAAGATTGGCGGTATTGAAAAAAGAATTAATTTATACGGCATGTACACTTTTGATGACAGTTTCACTTCTACTTATGACGATGCTACCTACTATGAAGGAAAGATAAAAGGCGGATTTCAATACGGTGCCGGAATAGAGTTTATGGTGAAACCCATGTATGGTGTGGAACTATTATATATAGGCCAGCAAACCTGCGCCTACTACCTATTACACACTATTTGGAGGCAGAGCTGCCGGAAATTTAGATCTTAACTTTAATTATGCCATGCTGACCTTTGGCCGCCACATGATGACCGAGAAGCGCTGTTGAAGGATACCGAGGTATCATGCTGGGCGCTTTATTCAGCAGCGCTGAAAATTGTAATAATGGTGACAACATCAGCGGAAACCATTTTACCTAGGGTGCCCGTTTGGGAGGCAATATTTGGGTATCAGAAAAATTTTCCATCAAATTGCAGGGGCAATTATTATCTGCTGTGCAGGATGTTGGCGGTGGATTTTATCTTGGAACCGGTGGTGCGGGCGCAGCTATAAACACTTACTCCTCCAAGCTGCAATTTGTCCTTGGTGGCGGAATAGCGTTTAAGTTAGGGCAATAAAAACACCCGGGCAGGAAAAAAAACCTTAATTTAGACTTTCATCCCATGTAAAAACCAGGACAGAGACAGTTGTAAATGGCGAAGGAATAAAAAAATTGTTAACATTTTTTACAAAGAGCCCTGCGAAAGCGGGGTTTTTATTTTGGTGTCTTTAATGATGCGGCTGCTTTGAATGGTGATAGCAGTACTTTTACCAAGAGCAGCGGAGAGCAAATCAATAAATGTTTTTTTGTTTGTTCCATATCACTTTTATGATTTTTAATAATTGCACTATGAATTTTTCAGAAGTTGTCAGGCAGCCTTGGTCATGGTATTTTTCAGGGTTTATAATTGCAGCAATACTGGTGCTCTTAATTTTCTTTGGTAAAAAATTTGGATTCTCCTCCAATCTGCGAACTATATGTGCAATGTGCGGTGCAGGAAGGCGGGTAAAGTTTTTTGACTTTGACTGGAAACTTGAAATATGGAATTTGCTTTTTCTTGTCGGGGCAATTGCCGGAGGCTTTATAGCACATTATTTTTTATCAGCCCCGCAACCTTTACAGGTGGCGGAATCAACAATTAATGATTTGAAAAATCTTGGTTTTGCTGCCCCGCACGATATGCTGCCCGATGAACTATTCGGATTTTCGCAACTATTTCATTCAAAAACATTTTTACTTTTAGTAACCGGGGGATTGCTCATTGGCTTTGGAACACGGTGGGCAGGCGGATGCACTTCGGGCCATGCCATAAGCGGGTTAAGTGAATTACAACTGCCTTCATTAATTGCAGTTATAGGTTTTTTTACAGGAGGATTAGTAATGACTCATTTTCTTTACCCGTTTATTTTTTAAAAATGAAATCACTTAAATTTATTCTTACAGGAATTATTTTTGGTATTGTGATGGTAAAGTCCGAAGCATTGTCATGGTACCGTATCCAGGAAATGTTCCGGTTTCAATCCTTCCATATGTATGGCATCATCGGTACTGCTGTTATTACAGGGATAGTATCTGTAGGGTTGATAAAAAAATACAAACTCAGGGATATTGATGGCAATGCAATTGAATTTATTCCAAAGGAAAAATCTGTATGGCGCTACCTTTTCGGGGGAATTTTATTCGGATTGGGCTGGGCGCTCACTGGTGCATGCCCCGGACCGTTGTTTGTGATTTTAGGGTATGGTTATGTTTCCATAATCATTGTAATTATCAGCGCACTTGCAGGAACATTTTTATACGGCTTGCTGAAAGACAAACTTCCTCACTGAAATAATTCAATGTGAACTTAAAACCGGCAGGCCGGGCAGCAACATTGGTGAGTGAATGGCCAAGTGCGGCTAATCCAAATATGGGTAGCTCACACAAAGACATTTTGTTTAAAATGCAGCGTACCAATAATACGTGAGCATACCGGAGTAAAAAATCGCAAAAGTTTTTTCTGTATCAATTGCCAAAGACGATATGAATAAGAAAATAAGAATTCAATTTACGAAAGGTGTCCAGGTTTTTATTATCATTATTGGAAAGGAGTCATCTATCCTGAAAAATTGACTCAGAGCAAATAGTTTAGTTTTTATTGCGGACACTATAAAAAGTTGAACTAAATGTAACTTTCTATCGCTATCCAACAACGGAGCGACTGCAAACATGGTACAAAAAAAGTCCTGGTGATTTTTATTTTCTGTGAAAGCATCTAAACTTATAACACGCTATAAAAAAATTAAAGGCTGCAAACTATTACTGAATGATTTTTATCTGGCAGGTGAAAAGGGAATGGAAAAAAAATTGGGATGCACTTTATTTCAACTCCTACCTCCTTGAATTCAATGAAGAAAAATTGGAAGTCACAAACAATTTGCATATAGGATTTTAAAAACGTTATTGAATTCAGTATTACTAGCGGGGGGCACCCAAAAGTTTATGATACTTGAAAGAAAAGGAATATCCAGCTTGAATTTTTTTACAGGAATTATCAGCAGAAAAATTATCCCCTTCCTTTTGTTTTATCTATTGCAAATAAAGTTATCGCAGTTCTTTTCCAAAAAAAATCGGATAGCAAGCGCTTCAACATTATCCGGGTTGTAGTTTTCAATATGGTTCGCGCAATACTCCATTTAACGAATTTCTGTCCTTTAAACTTTAACATAGTGTTTAAGTTTAGGTGTTTAATTATGATTTGATTGAAGAAGTCCTGCACGCTGCAGGTAATTTTGTAGAATATCCACACGAGAACTGCCGGTAACACCCAGCAAATCTTTAACCTGGTGCATCGTAATATTCCATTTAAGTGCCCAGAATTTCAAATCTGTTTTTCTGTAAGGATTGATATACTCTGAATGCTGATTTTTTTTTCGTGTCATGTTTTTTTTGGATGGCTTCAAAAAATTTGTGCCAAAAAAATTTATTGCTTTCGCAAAACACTGTTCGGAATTCCTATTGCTTCCCGGTACTTCACCACCGTTCTCCGTGCAATAGTCATTCCTTTTTCCTGCAAACATTTTACAACATCACTGTCAGAAAGCGGAGCATTTTTATTTTCAGCATTAATAATATTTTTTATTTCCTTTTGAATTACCATAGCCGTATTTTGAGAATTTTGTTCCCCATCAGGGTTAATGTTTCGCATAAATAAATTTTTAAGCGGAAAAATTCCATGCGATGTCTGTACATACTTATTGCTGGTTATGCGTGAAACTGTGCTCACATCATAGCCTGTCTTGCCGGCAATATCCATTAATATCATGGGTTTTAAATCCATCATATCTCCGGTCCTGAAAAAAGTGGTTTGCATAGCAGCTATTACAGACATTACTTTCATCATCGTGCTTTCTCTTTCTTTCAAAGCATCAACAAGTATCTGCGCATCTTCTATAAGATGTGAAAAATAATTTTCCGCTTGCTTTTTTTCTGAATCAGAATGAACGTGTAAAGCCGATTTCTCAAAATCAGGATTTACTTTCAGTTTTGTTGAATCTGTTTGGGTAAGCGAAACATAAATTTCTTCATCCTCCACAGTAACTTCAAAGTCGGGAATAATTTGTTCCCGCATCAGTTCATACTTGTTCGTTTCCGTTACCGGTTTGGGATTCAGGTGGAGAATAATCTGCATAATATTTTTCCAGTCTCCCTCTGAGATATTTAAGGTTTCTTTTAATTTATTAAATCCATGTTGCGCAAATAGCTGATAATGGTTTTCTAAAATCAGTAATGCATTATTAAAATTCTGATTCGCTGCAAGCGAATTCTTTCTTATCAATTGCAGCAAAAGACATTCACGTAAATCGCGGGCTGCTATGCCGGCAGGTTCGCATGATTGCACCGCTGCTAATGCTTCTTCAAAAATACTTTCCTCAAATATTTTCCCGTGGGCGAAACCATAATCATCACACACATCATTTAAAGACATTCTCAGATACCCATCGTCATCCAGTTCATCAATAAGATAACAGGCAATGTCGCTAATGTTTTTTGTCAATGCTCTCCCGCGAATTTGTTCTTTTAATTTTTCCTGCAAAGAAGTGTATTGCACAACAGGTGCTTCATAATATTCTTCAGTTGATGTTGATTGGTTGTATTTTTTCTCAAATAAATCATCATCATTTTCAAAAAGCTCTGAATCAAATACATCATCTATTTCATTAGCATCTGTTTCCTCGCTATCTGAATCTTTTTCTACTTCCAATGCGGGATTCTGTTCCAATTCTATGCTAAGAAATTCCTGCAATGCAAATCCCGAAAGGTGCATCAGATGCATCAGTTTTAAATGCTGTTGGGATAAATAATATCCCTGCTTTTGCAGCTGCTTTTGATTTTGTTGTTGACTTTGCTTCATTGATTACAATTCCCTTTGTCATAAAAGCAATAACCTCACCAAAAATTTCAGCAATTAAAATGAGGAATTATTCACCTACTTTTGGGAAGTAAATCTACATATATATTCTTACTGCATGCAACTGATTACTTCGCTGAAGCTTTCCAAAGTCATCATTATAATCACCTTGTTGTTCATGATTTTTCTCGCTTATCTGTCTTTTGCAAGGCTGCAGAATTTAATTGAATATGGAAAGTTGGTGGATGATACTAATCACTTAAAATATAAAACAGCGCGTTGCCTTTCTTATCTTAAAGATGCTGAAACGGGTCAGAGGGGTTTCCTGCTTACACAAGATTCAATTTATCTTGACCCGATGAATCTGGCGAAAAAAAAGATTTACACCTCTCTTGATGAACTTTCAATATTAGCACAAGAGGATAAAGAAAATATCAGGTTGATAACCGAATTTAAAAATGTTTCTCTGCAACGAATGAAACGGCTGGACCAGGTTATACTCGCAGATCCAAATGCTGAAGGTTATAACAATAAATTAATTGAAGGAAAACAATTAATGGATAACGCTCGTATTCTGGCAGATTTAATAATTAATAATCTTGAGAAAAAGCTTTCGCAAAGAGAAATCATTAAGAACAGGTATGTTTCCCTGACTCCCATTTTTATGATTCTGCTTTCCCTGATTTCAATCCTGCTGATTTATTTTGCTTACCGGATTATCAGTAACGAATTAAGGAAACGTATTTCAATGCAAAATGAATTGCAGTACAATGTTGAAGCATTGAAACGTTCAAACAGCGAATTGGAACAATTCGCTTATGTGGCAAGCCATGATTTGCAGGAACCGCTTCGCAAAATTCAATCTTTTGGTGATCGTTTGATTTTAAAACACCGGGAAAAATTAGATGATGATGGAAAATTTATTATTGACCGCATGCAAAATGCTGCCGAGCGCATGCAGGTGCTCATTAATGATTTGCTTAGCTATTCACGCATTTCAAATACAAGAACAAAAAAATTTATACCTGTTGATTTAAATCAATCATTGAAAAGTGTTCTCGATGTTTTAAACGAAGACATTATTAAAAAAAATGCTAAGGTTACAACAGAAAATTTACCTGTCATCCGGGCAAATGATTCACAAATGGAACAATTGATTCAAAACCTTCTTACTAATGCAATTAAATTTATGCCGGAAGGAAGGATCCCGGAGATACAAATTAAATATAGTGAAGCAACGGGAAGGGAAATTCAAAGCTTAAAACCGGGCGATGAGAATAAAATGTTTCATAAAATTTCTGTTAGTGATAACGGAATTGGTTTCGAAGAGCAATACACCGATAGAATATTTATTATTTTTCAGCGACTGCATGGAAAATCAGAATTCAGCGGCTCGGGAATTGGATTGGCCATGTGTAAAAAAATTTTGCACAATCACGATGGCTATATAGAAGCTAAGAGCAGAATGAAACAAGGATCAGAATTTAATTTTTATTTGCCAAAAGACTAATAAATAAAAAAATTAATATTCCAGGTTAAGAATGTGTCAGATTTCCGAATTAAGGGCTAAAAATTGGTGTCGGCAGTTGCTTTTTCGTAAATTGGTTTGTTGTTTTTCCTGTTGCCGAATTTCAAAACCAAGTCACCAATCCAACCAAGAACTTTTGTTTTATTTTCTGTTAATAAATTATTAGCAGTGTTTCTCGCAATCAGGGGAAGAATTAGGCGTATAATAAATCCTGAATTTCTCAAAAGTACTTTCTTTAAAAGAAAATCCGAAATCATGCCGATGGCATCATTCGTAATCCCGTGGTTTCTATTCACCAGCATTTTTGCAGCGCCATCGGTTACTAATTGAAGCGGAGCAAAAGACTCTTTTAATGCGGTGAAATTATTTTCTATTTCATTTTCCAAAAACAACTGTTTTTGACGCAGTCTAAGTCTTTCGGCCTTTAATTCAGTCAAATTATCAATTTTCTTCATTTATATTTATTTTTTTAAGCAATGCATTAATTATAGGAAGCTTTATCCACTTATCAAGATTTAGAATCAGAATGATGGCAACGATTAAGTAAAATCCTGCAATACAGAAAAACCCAATGGAAGGATCGTGAAACATGCGGCCAATCCACCATGCGGCACCAACACTGCTGAATAAAATAATAAATATTCCAAGCACTGCAACTACAATTACTGAAGCAATGGAAGAAAGTACGTCAGAAACTTTATCCTGGATATTCAGCAATATAATATCAAAACGTGTCTCTGCATATTCTTTTATATTACCGATGAATTGCTCAGCTTTATTTTTTCCTTCCATGGTTTTGTGATGCTAATTTAATTAGTGCTGGCAGTGTGCTTAGCTTTATTCTTTGCAGCATTTATTTCTTCTTCTGCTGCAGTCTTCATCTGCTCTGCCTTTGACATAGCTTTATCTTTTAAATCTTCTGCTGTAATTTTTGCTTTCTCTTTTAATCCGGCTAAAGTTTCTTTTGCCTCGTTAATTTTTTCAGATAGCTCATCCATTATATCTTCAGCGCCATCCTGAATTTTTTTACGAATGTTTGACCCTTTCTCAGGGGCGAACAACAATCCCATAACTGCACCTGCTGCTGCACCGAGCAACAAAGCACTTAACACTTTTCCATTGTTTGACATGATTTTTATTTTTTAAATGTTAAACTTTTTTTATTTGAATCAATAAATCAAAAAACCATGCCTGAATTTATTTTTGAATATTCCAATCACTTGTGAGCAACTTTGAGGAAAGCACTCATCACTTTGTAGAACAAATTTCCTCTGCTGATTTGATAATTTTAGTCTTTGCCCTGAAAAATCAGGGCACTACATTTGAACAGAAAAGATACTATCACCCTGATAAATGAAAAAAATCATTCCTGCCGTTAAAGCAAAGGATTATGCCACCAAACAATCCATCCGTCTTAGTGAAAAAGCTGTAGAGCGAAAAGAGAAGGCGAATGGGTTTTTATTGGAAATCGGGAATATTTCTTCTTTTATCGGGAAGACATGTCGCGAAATATTTTCTACCCAATTTGAATTCAAAGAATTTTTGCGCCAATGTTTTGAAATAGGTAATAAATCTTTGACTTTAGTTGCCATTACAGGAGCCATTATGGGAATCGTTTTAACTATTCAATCACGACCCGTGCTTGTTGACTTCGGAGCAGTATCCATGTTGCCCGGAATGGTAACTATTTCCATGATCCGGGAAATAGGACCTGTTATCACTGCTCTTATATGTGCAGGAAAAATTGGTTCGGGCATGGGTGCAGAATTAGGAAGTATGAAGGTAACCGAACAAATTGATGCTATGGAAGTTTCGGCTACCAACCCGATGCGTTTTTTGGTAGTGACTCGTGTGTTAGCAGCTACGCTGATGATTCCCTTGCTCGTAATATTTGCAGACACATTGGGATTTTTTGGAAGCTGGCTGGGAGTAAATATTAAAGGTAGCGTAAGCTTTGCTTTATTCTTTGCACAGGCTTTCAGTCATATTGAATTTATTGATTTTATTCCGGCAGTTGTAAAATCATTTTTTTTCGGAGCAGTAATCGGATTGGTGGGGTGTTATAAAGGATACAATGCCGGGCGTGGAACTGAAAGTGTGGGACTGGCGGCAAACTCTGCAGTGGTACTTGCTTCTCTTCTTGTAATAGTGGTTGATATGATTGCTGTACAAATTACTGATATGTTACTATGATCAACGATTCTCAACTGGAAACACCATTTGCCTCCGGAACTGCTAAAGCGGACAACAGAAAAGTAATTGAAATAAAAAGCCTTCAGAAAAGCTTTGGAAAACAAACTGTATTGAGTGATGTATCGCTTGAATTATTTAAAGAAGAAAACCTGGTAGTGCTTGGGAAATCAGGTTCGGGAAAATCAGTTTTGATAAAATGTATTGTAGGTCTGTTGTTCCCGGACACAGGAGAAATTAATGTTCTAGGAAAAAGTGTTTTGTCATTAAATCCAAATGAGCTAAATGAGCTGCGAAAAAAAATAGGTTTCCTTTTCCAAGGATCGGCCCTTTATGATTCGATGACGGTGAAACAAAATTTAGAATTTCCACTCAAAAGAATTTTTAAAAAATTATCACAGCAGGAAACGGATGATAAAGTTAACGAAGCATTGGAAAATGTCGGGCTAATAGAAGCACTGCATAAAATGCCCTCACAACTGTCAGGTGGAATGAGAAAAAGAATCGGGCTTGCACGAACAATAATTGTTGACCCGCAAATAATGTTGTATGATGAACCTACTACGGGGTTAGATCCCATTACTTCAAACGAAATCAGTCAGTTGATTAATGATGTTCAAAAAAAATATCATACATCTTCAATTATCATCACACATGATTTACCATGTGCGCGCATAACAGCCAATCGCGTGTTAATGCTGAAGGATGGGGAAGTTTATGCAAACGGAACATTGAAAGAACTTGAAAATTCTTCCGATGAATGGATAAAATCTTTTTTTAAATAAAATAAAAATAAAAAATAAAGTAATGGATACTCAATCACAAAAGTTTAAGGTAAGGTTAGGTTTATTTGTTGCGGCAGGTCTTGTACTGTTTGTCCTTGCTATTTTCTTCATCGGAAAGCAAAAGAATTTGTTTAACCCTGTTTTTAAAATAACAACCTACTTCAAAAGTGTAAGTGGATTGCAGGTAGGAAATAACATCCGCTTTTCGGGAATAAATGTAGGGACAGTTGATAATATTGAAATTGTTAATGATTCAACTGTTAAAGTAGATATGCTTATTCAAAAAGAGGTGCAAAGATTTATTAAAAATGATTGTCAGGTAGCTATCGGCTCGGAGGGGATTATTGGTGACCGTATTTTGACAATTACACAAGGTGGAAATGCAGGTAATACTATTGTAAAGGAAGGACAGAAATTAAATTCACAGGAACCGGTTGAAACTGACGCCATAATGGGAAGCCTTAAGGTAACGGCGGAAAACGCTGAAGTAGCAACGGGTCAATTGGCAGAAATCTTGTATAAAATTAATAATGGCAGTGGTACACTTGGCCGATTGATTCAGGATACCACGATAGCAGAAAATATTGATAAGACAATTGAAAATTTAAAAAAGAGCTCTAAAGGATTAAATGAAAATATGGAAGCCGCCAAGCACAATTTTTTGTTGAAAGGTTTTTTTAAGAAAAAAGAAAAAGAGGCTGAAAAGCAGAAAAAAGAAGCGCAAGAAAAAAAGAAGGACGAGAAGGAAGAAAAAGAAAAATAATTATTAAAGTAACCATGAGGAGTATAGTGGAAAAACAGAATAAGGTCAGGAATAACGAAAACTAAGGAACTTACTTTTTGGAATCCGGCCAAACAATCTGCATAAAAATGATTTTACAAGTTTTGATAAGCCAAGTCAGCGTGAAACGATTTAAGATTACATTGTTTACAATATGAAAAAATATCTAATCTCCTTAGTATTGAGTGTTGCACTGGCAATTGGTACTTCTCAACATTTGATTGCCGGCAGCACATCAGAATTGGCAAACAAAACTAATATCGTTACGGGCAAAGAAAATAAACAGTCACAGATTTTAATAAGCCGGTTAAATGAGATTAAGGCCATTGATAAATCAAGCTTAACTTCTTTTGAAAAAAAAGAGTTGCGTAAAGAAGTAAGAAGCATTAAATCTCAACTTCGTGAAATGGGAGGTGGTGTATATTTATCGGCACTTGCAATAATTATTATAATAGTATTGTTAATCATTCTGCTTTAAGCGGAGAATATATTTACCTGTTAGTTAATAGTCTCATGAGGGAAACGATTTTTTATTTATCCTGGTCGAATATTTAAGAAATGAAAATAAATTCTGCACTTATAATTGATGATGAACAGGACATCTGCCTGTTGCTTAAAAATTTTTTAAAAAAGAAAACTGATCAAGTTTCTTATTCAACAACTTTAAAAGAGGGTTTTTCAAAATTCAAGCAACTAAATCCTGACTTACTTATTCTTGACCATAATCTTCCGGATGGTCATGGAATAGATAACATCAAAAAATTTAAAAAGGAAAATAAATCGTTGTTTATTGTAGTGATCAGTGCGATGTCAAATCTTAAATCTTCGGCTCTTGAAAAAGGTGCAGACTATTTTTTAGAGAAACCAATCAGCTTCAGCAAGCTTAATGAATTACTCGGTTAATTGGAGTTTGATTTATAAGTTGAAATAGATTTAGTATAACTGTTAAAAATCATAGTATGAAAAAACTAGTTCTGTTTGTTATCTTAACGATGCTGTATTCAAATTTGATTTTTGCACAGGCATCAGCAGATTCCTCTTACAATAAAAAAATTGATGAATTGGAAGCCGGGGTTTCTCAAATCAAAAATCTTCCAAATGACGAACAGAAAAAATACTATGCTGTTTTGTCAGATGTGGAAAACCGAAAAAACACTCTCAAATCACTTTTAAAAACTCCGGCTTCAAAACGAAATAAAACTTGGGAAGATTCCTGGAATCAAAATTATTCCAAAGCTTCCGACAAATTAAAAAACATCCGGACTAAATAATTTTTTACTTATGGATTTACGTTCGGGCTATCCGTTCTGGTTTGTTAAAAACGGGTAGGTAAATGCGTATCCCTCTTTACAGTCTGATATTACCTGCGATGTTGCTGTAATTGGCTGGGGTATTTCGGGAGCTTTATGTGCATATTACTTACAGAGTGCCGGTGCAAAGGTTGTTGTAGTTGATCGCAGACATATTGGATTGGGCAGCACCTGCGCTTCCACAGCTTTACTTCAATATGAAATTGATACACATCTCTCAAAGTTGATTGAATCGTCAGGGGCAGAAATGCAATCAAAAGCTATCTCCTGTGTTTACGTTCTATAGATCAAGTAAAAAAAATTGCCGATAACTTCCTATAAATTGTGAGTTTGAATATAAGCAGAGCCTTTATCTTGCCTCGTCAAAGAAGAATGTTGATGAACTTTAACAGGAATATTTATTGAGAAAAAATATAGGGATTGCAATAAAGCTGCTTTCCGGAAATGAAGTAAAAAGATTAACAGGCTTAGTGGCTCCCGCTGCTCTTCTCTCTGAAAAAGGCGCTCAAATGGATGCATATTTATTTACCCATGGCTTGTTTCAATACTTGGCAAATAAAGGATGCAAAATTTTTGACGATCCAAATTGGTGAAATTATAGAATCCGCAAACAGTGCTAAACTTATTTTTGCAAAAGAAAAAGCAATTTCTTGTAAGAAATTTGTTTTTGCAAACGGCTATGAGTCCCTTTTATATTTAAAGAAAAAAATTGCCCGCCTACATTCAACTTACGCCATAATTTCAAAACCTGTAAGTAAAAAATATTTATTTAATCTTAGTTATTTAACCTGGGAAACCGATCGACCTTATTTATATTTTCGAACTACAACAGAAAACAGAATTATTGTTGGGGGAAAAGATGAAATGTTTTACAGCCCGGATAAAAGAGACAAGCTGATTTATAAAAAATCATTGCAGCTAAAAAAATCATTTTTGAAAAAGTATCCTGATATTCCTTTTGAAATTGATTTCGCCTGGGCCGGTACTTTTGCAGAAACTGCTGATGGACTTCCTTACATAGGAACGAGTAAAGAATACAAACATGCATATTTTGCACTTGGATTCGGAGGTAATGGAATTACTTTCAGCCAGATTGCTGGGAAATTATCCGCGATTTGTATGCAAAGAAAAAAAATGAGAATGAGAATTTATTTTCTTTTAACCGTAAAATAAAATTATAAAAAATTCCACATTAAATCCTTTACAATGTTTTTTCTTTCACTACTTTTTTCTCAATTTCTTCCACTTCCTTTATAAAATTGGTGACATTCGTATCACTATATGGTCCGTAGGCATCTGTTAATGTCCCGCGTTCGCCATCTGAAGTTTCCAGTGCATAGAGAATTGAGTTATCTGCAGGGTCAGATTCTCCTTCAAACCTGTAAAAACTAAGTATTTTAACTTCTTCAGGTCTGAATATTTTTTCTGTTGTCAACGATTTTAATCCACCTTTAACGGCTTTAAATTGTGAATCAAAACCGGATGCAAGTAAAGAATTAAGGCATGAAACCAAAGTTTTCATGTGCGTTTTTTCCAAATCTGGTTTTTTCATTTTATTCGTTTTAATTAACATTCCAAATTTCCTACCATCAGAATTTTATCTATTTGCTCAACATTTTGGGTATGGTTTACCTCACTATGTAGAATATCCAATTTTAAAAAATACAATCAATATCGGGTCAAAATTAAGTGTTGAAGGTTTAGAGTGTTGATACTATAAACACAGCTCTCGCTGTGAAACCTGCATATCTGGGACTCGCTTACGGGGCCGTGATAGATTTTAAGATGGTCGCAAACGTGTCGTTAAGAATAGGTTTCCAGAGGAGTTTATGTAATTAATGAATGTCAGCGACAAGAACAAAACCATTATTAAGGACCCTATAGTATATTTTTGACTGGTTTCATGTGAAAATATATGCTGGTTATGCCTGGAATGCTTTGGGTTTTTAAAACATGAAAAATTTAGGAATTATTTTAATTTTAGTCGGATTGATTATTGTTTTATTACGGGATTTAATCTTGTGAGATAATAAAGTTGTAGATTTAGGCCCAAGTGAAATTAATAAAGAAGATTATCCTGTGGAATGTCCACCAATCATCCGGGTTGGAATATTGGTTCAGGTGTAGGGTGTTTGTGATTAATAAGAACAAAAAATAATTTTTAAAGCTGCTGCTGCAGAAAAATTTATGGAATCAAAAGAGTTAATTATAACAGCAAATAATATTTCTGTTTGCTACAATGAATCCGGCACATCTTCGGTGCCGCTGATTTTTATTCACGGGTTTCCATTTGATAAAAACATGTGGAATCCTCAAATGAAAGCATTGGAAAATATTGTTCGCGTAATTTCTTATGACATTCGAGGTTATGGAAAATCTACGACTTCTGGTGAAAAGCCGGCAATAAGTTTGTTTGCAGACGACCTGGTAAAATTTATGGATATGCTCCGGATTGACAAAGCAATTATTTGCGGGTTATCCATGGGCGGCTATATTGCCTTAGATGTTTTGTACCGCTATCGAAACCGTTTTTCAGGTATTGTATTATGTGATACACAATGCATTGCAGATACGCCTGAAACGAAAGCAAAACGCTATGATACAATTAAGAAAATTGAAGAAAACGGGTTGAACGATTTTGCTGAAGCATTCGTCAAAAATATTTTCAGTGAAGTAACTTTGAGTCACAATACGAAATCAGTTGAACAAATTAAGCAAACCATTCTTTCCACTCCAGTTGAAACGGTCGTTTCAACATTAAAAGCATTGGCAGAACGCTGGCAAATGTGTTCCACTTTGAATGAAATAAATATTCCGGCTTTAATTATTTGCGGTGAAGAAGATAAAGTTACTCCTGTTGCTCAATCAGATTTTCTAAATAAAAATATTTCGAACTCCACTTTACATATCATCGGAAAAGCAGGACATCTTTCCAATCTGGAACAACCGGAAATTTTCAACGGATTTTTACACAAATTTATTTCTGACATAGTTACTATTGAAAGAGAGGAATAATTGGCTTGTCAATATTAAAATCACCAAAACCAAAATCGGTTGTTTTAAACTGGTTGAATTTTATAATAGCATTTCCTTCACCCGGAATGATTGGATAAAATGCCACCGACAGCTGCATTGTATTTAATACCAAAAATTCATTTTTAATCAGAACTCCAAACCCAAGTTGGGAATACAATCTTCTATTTTTAAATCCTGCTTGATCATCTCCTACTAATGCGAACGAAGCTATTACATAAGGACCAAACCTGAATCCCAGAATATTCCAGGGGGCATAGGATTGAGTTTGTAATGTAAGTAGAAATTTTTTTGTTCCATATACATAGGGGCTGTTAAATCCCCGAAATCCATGTTCTTCGTTTATAGTGATGTAATCATTTGGAAAACGATTTATACCAAGCGTAAGTTCCGGTTTGACAAATTGCCGGAACTTCCACTTGCCTATTTCAAACAGATTACTAAAGTAATTTATACCAACTTTAAAAATGCCCTCTTCCAACTTCGATGAATTAATAAAAGTTCCATATTCAAAATTTGTACTTGTATAACCATAATCATAATAATCTCCCCATGACACCCGGGCACCAATATAAGACCGTCCGCTATTATTTTTTACCTGGTAACCGCCAACAATTCCATACGCTTTGCCTATTGGAACATCTTCAGTAATTCCATAATTAAAAATATATTTATCCTGAATAAATTTTTGTGTCGTGATGCTAATGCCGCTCAAATAAAAAATCCCATCCGAAAAAGCATTTAAAGAATCGTAAGTTGCAGGAGGGGCTTCAAGGTAATTTACGCGCAAAACTCTTCCTGATAAAATTAAATTGGTAGTCCGTTCTTCTTCTGATCTTCCTTTGAATAATTGCCATGCTTTTGCACCCCAATAATCCTGCGTGTTGAACTTGAAGTTTAATGGAAGCAAGGTATCGTTTATAAAAAATATGGCTTGATTAAATTGCTGACCCAGAAAAATACCTCCCGCCCACTTTGCAAATGGTGAATAAAAAGGCCGCTCGATATCTAATGCTTTTAAATAATTATTTTTTTCATCAATTGAATATTGAAACGAAGTATTGATGTATGTATTCTTAATATTTGGAACCAGGTATAATGTTGAAAATGCATGAGCACCTTTAGAGTGATTCCATGTATAATCATTTTTAAACTGGTGTCCCAAACCATAAAAGTTTTTTTCATTAAATCCGATGGAAACACGTGAAGGAGAAATTGAAAAAGCAGGAATAAGAGACCATAAATCAAGCTCACGGATAAATACATCTGCTGAATCAGAATTTTTCGAATCGGTAGTGACATAAATAATCACATCGCGCACGTATTGCTGACTCCTGATTAGCCTTTCAGATTCTTTCACTTTGAGAGAATCAAACACATCATTTTTTTTAAACAATAAAAGATTTTTAATCGTAATTGGTAAAGTCGTTTTATGAGCTGAATTACCTGCTTTTGCAGCTTTGCTTCCGGGCACCACCGAAGTATCTTTTAAATCATAACCAAACGGCTCAAGAGTGGTAATATTTATTGAACGGATGATTTTCCCCTCGTATGAATAAAAAGCAGTTTCCTTCAGCAATTTGTTCTTTTTCCTTTTTACTTGGTCTGTTGATTGCTGCTTGAACAACAAACCGTAAATAAATTTGGTAAACCCTTTGCGCTGCGAAAAATTTTGAATATCTTTATATACTTTGGCTGTATCCGTTTTTTCTGCAACCGGAATTTCCTGTCCGTTTGAATTAAAATAGATATGAAGAATAAAAATTAAAAAAGCAAATTTCTTTTTCATTCATTGTAACTGTTTGTCGCAAAAAATAATTTCGTTTTTTTTTACGATTATTTTTTTTCTTTTCCGGATTTTAAAGTTGGAATCCCGATTGCCGGTTTTATTCCGCTTAAAATGGATTTCCAAGAATAATTAAAAATAAAATGATAACCATCCCAGGGATAATTTATTTCGGTGATCCGGGACGGTTCATTTTTAGAAGGATTTTCTTCTTTGATTACTAAACGATGTGCAAGAAATGAAAGCACGTCTTGAAAAGCGCCCGTTTTTTTATTTTTTTTATTTAGAAATTCCATTTGCAGATTATGGTAAATTAATTTCATTTTTCCTTTTGATTCAATTTCATTTGCATGAAAAGAAAAAACCATAGAGTCAATTACCCCGGCTTTTATGAGCACATTCGCATTTGGTTCCAGCATGGGATTGACAGCTTGCAAAGGCATGTTTGATAGTTTTCCTGAACAATCAAAAACCATTTTGTTCGTATTCATTGGAAAACTATAATGCGCCTGTAGTTTTCCCTGGTTCATAAATTCGCATGTCGCATGGATGTTCAAAACTCTTACTGCTGAAAATAATGTAGTATCATTTGTTAAACCTGTAATCAAGGCGTCAAGATTATTAAAAGCAATTTTTCCCGGTTTGGTTGAACCTATTCCGACCTCTTCATAAGTTATGAGCGAATGATTTAACTGAACCGACTCAATCGCTGTATACACAGGAATACTTTTTACTAACTCTTGAATAGATTTTATCCTGACATGCGTGTCAGCATCGTTCTTGTCACGATATGCCGAAATATTCAGGCTGTCAATTATTACTTGTTCTGCTATAAACCAATTTCTTTCAAAAAATAATTTTATATTTATTTTATTGAATGCAGTTTTTAGTATGGAAATTTTCATCCGGTCGGTTTGTTTTCCGGCTTCTTCAGCAAATTCCTTTTTGTTGTAATTCGGAATAACCTGTACATCATAAAGACTCAAAATAGAATCGGTATATGAGGCAAATAATTTTTTTACCTTTATGGAATAAAGACTGTCTTTGGTTGTGTATGAAAATTTTTTAATCTCCAGGTCAACTTTATCTGCTAAAAACAATCTTCCTGTTTTCTCCGCAGATTCGTTGATTTTAAAATTTGAAATTCTTAAACTGTTATCCTTGCTGCTGATGGATGGTAAAGTATCTCTCACATCATCATACACCTTAATGTCTGCATTACTGATTTCAATTTTTTTAATCGTTAGAGAATGAATGGACCTGCTTAATAAATTATAAAGTGAAAATTTTCTTGAAGTATCGGCTGAAGATTTATAGTAGGCATGCGGACTTCTGAAAATATTTCCTGATGGATTTAGCAATTCCATCCTCTCAACAATTAAATCTTTTTTTAACAGAAATGACAATAATTTAAAATCAATTAAATTGATTTCGCCTGCTGCTGCAAAATATTTCGGAGCAGTAACATTTATATTTCTCACAGGATTTAAAAGAAACCCGGAGAGAAAAACAGATTGATTAAAAATATTTGTATTGAGTCTATCAATTTTTAATTCATATTCACCATGCGACTGCTTTGATAGTTCCGCCTGCAACTCTGTTTTTATCTGATTATTAAAATAAAAAGTAAAGCTTAATTGAATGCAGACAAAACCAACAGCAATTGCTAAAAAAAAATAAAGTATGAATCGTAAAATTCGTTTTCGTGGCACGGGAATAGCCAAGCCTAAATAGTGCCAGATAAAAATTAACTATGAAATCAAAATCTTTCGGGAGAAAAGTTTGGTATTTGTTAAAAGAATCTTTCAGCGAATTTATCAATGATAATGTTCCTAAGCTTTCGGCTTCCTTATCTTACTTTACAATTTTTTCCATGCCGCCTTTGTTGATTATCATTATTTACCTATGTGGATTTTTTTTCGGTGAAGAAGCAGTAAGAGGGGAAATATTTGGACAGATTAATGTATTTGTCGGCAATGATGCCGCTCTGCAAATACAGGAAATGATTAAGAACATAAAGTTGTCAAACAATAACGGATTAGCAGCTACTATCGGAGTTATTACCCTGCTGCTGGGTGCTTCGGGAGTATTTGCTGAAATACAGGACTCCATTAATTTTATCTGGGGGCTAAAAGCAAAACCCAAAAAAGGGTTTATCAAATTTTTGAAAAACCGTTTAATGTCCTTCTCTATGATAGGTTCTATGGGGTTTTTACTTTTAGTTGGCTTAATTGTAAATTCCGTGATGGATGTTATGAGTAAACGTTTGGAGAATTACTTTCATCATATCACAGTAAGCTTATTTTATGCGTTGAATATTGCTGTGGTATTTATTATAATAACCTTATTATTCACCGTCATTTTTCGAACATTGCCCGATGGTAAAGTAGCGTACAAAGACGGGATTATTGGGGCGGCATTTACTGCGCTGCTTTTTATGGTTGGAAAATTTGCGATAGGCGCTTATCTCGGCAGCTCATCGGTTGCCTCTACTTATGGTGTTGCAGGATCGCTAATTGTAATTCTTTTGTGGGTCTATTATTCTGCAATAATTTTATATTTCGGTGCGGAATTTACTAAAGTGTACGCCCTTGCTTTCGGAAAAAAAATAATTCCGAATAATTATGCAGTCTATATTAAAAAAGAAGAAATTGAAATTCAACCTAAAGTGGTGGCTGTAAATTAATCCCGTTTTGAGGCGCGTATTCCCCAAATTCTCTCATTATTTCATATAATTATTTTTGGCAAGATATTTCTTACTATTCAAGTATAACTTAAAAATAAAAAATCATGGGAAATCTATTGTATTTTATTGCAGTCATCCTCGTCATAGCATGGCTAATTGGTTTTGTGGGATTTCATGTTGGAGGTGGATTGATTCACATCTTACTGGTTATTGCAGTTATTGCAATATTGCTCCGACTAATAAGAGGCGACAAACCTTTTTGAGCAAATTGCCGGAGAAAATAATACCCCGTTTATAGCGGGGTATTTAAGTTTAATCGAATGCGCATTTTAATAAAAGGTTTTAAAATTTTATTGTGGATTACCGGAAGTGTTGTTGCGCTTTTAATTTTAATTGCTTTTTTAATACAAATTTCTTCTGTTCAGAATTTTCTCATTCATAAAACTACAACCTACCTAAGTAATAAAACGCATACTAAAGTTGAAATCGCAAGAATAGGAATTACTTTCCCGAAATCTGTTTTTATTGACGGATTGTTTCTTGAAGATGTATCGCACGATACGTTGCTATATGCCGGAGACGTGAAAGTGAACCTTGATATGATTGGTTTAATCAAAGGAAATATCCACTTGCATTCAGTTTTAATTGAAAACCTTATTGGGAATATTTCCCGAACTGAAAATGACAGTCTTTTTAATTTTAATTTTTTACTGGCTGCATTTTCCGATTCAACGAAAACTAAAGTTGAGAAAACTCCTGAATCTAAATCAGGAGAATTTGCATTGGACAATCTAAATTTAACAGGAATTAAAATTAAGTATGATGACAAATACAGTGGATTATTTTCAAACATAAATTTAAGAGAGCTGGATTTGAATATGAATGAACTGAATCTCACTAAATCAAAATTTGATATTGATAAGTTAGTAATTGATGGGTTGAAGGGTTCGGTTGCAATAAATAAAAAATCAAATAGTGAAATAACTGAAAGTTCAAAATCACTTCCTGAAATTCTTATAGATAAATTAGAAATTAAAAATAGCGCATTTGTTTTCAATGATAACGTTTCCTCCAGTGAAATTACTTTAGAAATAAATCAGTTTGCATTAGATAAAGCTCATATTAATTTTAATTCCGAAGTCGTTTCATTGGATAAAATTTTATCAGACAGAAATTCTTTTCGTTTAAATTTTACTGACGAAATAAAAAAAGATTCTTCAAGTGCCACCCAAGAGACGACAGAGATTAGCTGGAAAGTCAGCGTTAAAAATATTGAGTTCAATAAGAACCTTGTTGCGTATAATATTTTAAATAAACCTGCAATTAAAAATTCTTTTGATGCAGACCATTTGAATTATAAAAATTTAACTGTACAGGCTGAAGATGTTTATTATTCTGCCTCGGAAACAAAAGCAAATGTTAAAAAGATCTTTTTTGAGGATTTAAATGGATTGAAGGTAAAAAATATTACTGCGAATTTCAGAATGGACGGACATTCTGTTTTAGCAAATAATCTAAAACTTAAAACTTCGGATTCAGATATTAACTCTTCGATAGAATTAAGGTATTCATCTCTTAGTTCACTAAAAGATTCCTTGCAGAACTTATTTGTAAAAACAATTATTAAATCCACAACAATTTCCGCAAAAGATGTTTTGTACTTTACTCCGTTATTGGCAGGCAAGCCATTTTTTTATAATCCGGAAAATTCAATTACCCTATCAGGAATTATTTCAGGACAAATAAAAAATTTAAAAGGAGAAAATATCTCTTTGAATAGTGGAAGCAAAACATCTTTAAAAACAGATTTCTTTATAACAGGATTGCCGGATACAAACAAAATGTATTTTGATTTCCCAAATATAAAAATCATTTCAGGCAGAAATGATTTAAAAAGCTTGTTAGGTGCAAATATGCTTCCGCAAAATATTTCCATACCGTCAACTTTTACTGTGAGTGCAAAATTTAAAGGCCAGATAAAAGCTTTTGAGTCTTTCATTGGAATCGGAAGTGATTACGGTGCATTATCAGCCTCTGTTATAATTGACAGGCATGAAAAATTTAGCAGTAAGATTAACATTAATGATTTCAATGTCGGCTTATTGATGAAAGATACAAACACTTTCGGACGCATCACATTACAAGCGGCTGTTGATGGAAAAGGATTGGACAAAAACACTGTGATGGCAAATGTTAAAATAAATGCTTCCTCGCTTTACTTAATGAAGTATGCATATCAAAATTTATCTGTAGATGGAAACCTTGCCGGTCAGCAATTTGAAGGGAAAATTTCTTTAAAGGACACAAATGCAGTTTTTGATTTTGACGGCCTGGTAAACGTTACTCCTGGAAAAGAGCAATACAAATTTACTTTTAACATTGAAGGCGCTGATTTGCAAAAGTTAAATTTCAGCAAAGACGATTTAAGGATTTCAGCAAAAGCTGTTGCGGATTTAAAAGGGAAAGATTTTAATTCGATTTCGGGAGATGCAAGAGTTACTCAAATTGTAATTGCAAAAAAGGGAGTGAAATACCGGCTCGATTCCTTGCTTTATGCATCCATAAATGAAAAACGAAAAAGCGGGATGACCATCAGCAGCGCTCTTATCGGGATAAAATACAATGGAACGTTTGCGCCTGGTAATATAGTTTCAGAGATTAAGAAACATATCAATAATTTTTTTCCTGTCTTGAATGAAAAAGAAATTGCCTCAACAGATAAAGAACCACAGAATTTTACTTTTGAAATACAGTTGCACAATCACCCTCTTTTGTCAGAAGTATTTCTTCCCGGGCTTACAGAGTTTGCTCCCGGCATTATTAAGGGAAGTTTTGATAGTGAGAAAAATGAATTAATAGTCAATGCAGGCATATCCAAAATTATATATTCGGGAACTGAAATTGACAGCCTGAATTTCAAAATTAATTCCGATAAGGAAAAATTCAATTATGCACTCACGGCTGAAAATATTTCTACCGGACAAATTAAATTAAATAATTTTTCAGCTGATGGAAATATTCAGAACCAAAAAGCATTTTTAAATATTTCTTCCATTGATGATAAAGGAAACAAAAAGTTGTTTGTAAAAACTGCTACTGAAAAACAGGATAGTGGTTATAAAGTTTCTTTTAATCCAACAGACTTTTACTTAGCGAACCAGCAATGGATTTTGCCCGCTGATAATTTTATTTCTTTCGGAGGTAAAGGAATTTTATTTCATAATTTTTCTCTGACCAAATCTTCCGGCCAAATCAACATTGCTTCAGTAAATAATAAATATAATGACGATATTAAAATAGGAATTAAAAATTTTGAGATGAATGATATTTCACGGATCATAGAAAAAGATACTGCATTGATAGCAGGAAGTCTTAATGCTGATGTCTTGCTTAAAAAAGTCAATAATAGCTACGGACTAATAGCAAGCGCAGAATTAAATAATTTAACCATCAAGGAAGTAAAAATCGGGGATCTTACATTGAAAGCAGATAACCCAACAACAGAGAAATTTACAATTGATGCAAAGCTTTCCGGTGGTGATAATGACGTTGCCGTAAAAGGATATTTTATTCCGAAAGACAGTTCGAATAGTTTAAACATTCATGCTGACATTTATAACTTGTCGTTAAAAACAGTTGAAGCCTTTTCTATGGGGCAAATCAGCGAAGGAAGCGGAAATATAAAAGGCAATTTTGATATTGAAGGAAATTCTAAAGAGCCTGTTATCAATGGGAATCTGGTGTTCAATGATGCCTACCTGAAGCCTGCGGCACTCAACAACAAGTTGCATTTGAAGAATGAAAAAATTGAAATAAAACCGTCAGGAATTTATTTTAACAATTTCACAATTGAGGATGAGGAAAATCATTCTGCACAGATTAACGGTGCAGTGACCATGAAACAATTTTCTGATTTTGGTTTTGCATTGAGTGTTATTACTAATGATTTTTTAGTTTTTAACACTACAGAAAAAGACAATAAGCAGTACTATGGCAGAATGATTATTGACAGCCGCATAAATATAAAAGGAACACCGGATTTTCCTGAAGTTGATTCGAAAATAAAATTAAAAGACGGCTCCAATTTTACTTTTGCTGTGCCTGAAAAAAAATTAACTACTGACAGAGGAGAGGATGTAGTATTGTTTATTGATTCACTGAAATTTAACCCTATCATTACACGGAATGAGAAAGTTGAAATACAAAAAACAGAATTAAAAGGATTTGATATTTCTTCTGATATTGAGGTTGACAATAAAGCTACGCTGCGATTATTAATTGATCCTACAACCAAAGACTCACTTGTTGTGAAAGGAGATGCTGCATTGAGTTTTAGTTTAGATCCGAGTGGCAAAATAAGTTTGACCGGTACGTATAGTTTGACAGAGGGAAGTTATATAGTATCGCTGCAATCGTTTTTGAAAAAGAAATTTGCAATTGAACCGGGCAGCACTATATCCTGGAATGGCGATCCCCTGGATGCTGATGTAAACATTAATGCGGTTTATACTATTCGCACCTCTGCAATTGATTTAGTTGCTGACCAGATTTCAGGATTAAGTGATGCAGATAAAAACAGTTATCGAGAACGGCTGACTTTTCTTGTCTATTTGAAAATGAAGGGCGCCCTGCTTCAACCCGAACTTTCCTTTGAAATACAGTTGCCTCCTGAAGATAAGGGAGCGCTGAACGGTTCTGTAAATGCAAAACTTAATTTATTGAACGAAGACCAGTCTGCTTTGAACAAACAGGTTTTTGCACTGCTGGTGCTTGGAAGGTTTATTCAGGAAAACCCCCTTGAATCGGCAGGTAAAGGAAATGCAACTGCATCTTTGGCGCGAAACAGCGTAAGTAGTTTTTTATCTGCGCAGCTAAATCAATTAGGATCAAAGGTGCTGCCGGGTGTTGAATTAAATTTTAATGTACAATCTTATGATGATTATACATCAGGTGATGCAGAAGGAAGAACTGAAGTTGAAATAGGATTACGCAAGCAATTGTTTCACGAGCGCCTTAGTGTACAAGTAGGGGGAACTGTTGATGTGGAAGGCGCGAAGGCCACCGAAAATACAGCAAGTAATATAACGGGAAATGTTTCACTGGAATATAAACTTACTGAAGATGGGCGCTATCGTTTAAAAGGATACAGTGAAAATGTTTATGATGATCCCATTGAAGGTCAATTGGTGGAAACAGGGGGAGGAATTTTATATACCCGGGATTTTGACAGATGGAAAGAATTTTTTACGCGACCAAAGAAGAAAGAAGAAGACAAAAATGCTATTCCGGAAAATAAATAAGTATTTTTTAGTTGTTTGTACATTATTCTTTGTCTCCTGCACCGCCACACGATTTTTGCCAGCGGGAGAAAAACTATATACAGGTGCGGACATTGAATTAAAATCTTCTGAAAAAATAAAAAACAAAAAATTTATAATAAAAAATGCAGAACTTGCAGTAAGACCGAAACCTAACCAGACTTTTTTAGGAATGCGCCCAAAGCTTTGGTTATATTACATAGCCGGTGATTCAGCTAATAAGGGTTTTCGCAAATGGGTTAAGAATAAATTGGGTGAGCCACCTGTTTTAATGAATGCTGTAAAACCATCAGAAACTGCAAAATACATTGATGCGAAGCTTTACAATATCGGAATTTTTAAAACAGCAACCTTTTATGAGATTAAAGAAAAGAAAAAAACTGCACGTATCGAATATATTTGTTCAGTTCATAACCCTTATACGATTAAAGACATAAAATATCCACCAGGTGATGATTTATTGAGCGAGCTCATAATTTCTACAAAAGACAAATCATTAATAAAACAAGGAGATAATTATGATCTATCATTCTTAAAAATGGAACGCGAGCGAATTGATGCAACGCTTAAGGACAATGGTTATTTTTATTTTAACCCCGATTATTTGTTGTTTAAAGCGGACACCAATGAGAATGATAAAACTATTAATCTTGAGCTAACCTTTAAAGATGAAACGCCTTATGAAGCCCTGCTGGCTTATAGAATAAACAATATCTATATTGACCCTGAATATTCTTTGCAGGACGATCCAAGCATAATAAAAAGAGATTCCTTAGTTACAGAAGATGTTATTTTTTTAGGCGTTTCGAAAATTCGCCCCAAAGTTATTTTGCGCTCCGTGTTTTTCCGCAAAAATGATGTGTATTCACGAAAGAATCACAACATTACTCTGAACCGGATTATGACAATGGGAAATTTTAAATATGTGAATATAAAATTTACAGAATGTGATACAGGCAATCCCGGTTTTTTGGATGCGATGATTTTATTGACACCTATGCCTAAGCGCACGTTTCGTTCAGAATTAACACTTGTTTCCAAATCGAATGATTTTATTGGTCCAAAGCTCAGTTTGAATTATCGTAACAGAAATGAATTTAACGGGGCTGAACTTTTAAATTTAAATCTCAGCGGTTCTATTGAAACACAGTTAACAGGTAAATACAAAAATTTGTATACTTATGAAATAAATCCTGTGGTTGAATTATATATACCGCGTTTTGTTGTTCCATTTAAAATTAAAAATCCATCAAGCTATTATATTCCAAAAACAAAATTTTCCCTCGGGTACAGTTACCTTAAAAGAGTAGGTTATTTTAATCTCACGTCACTTCAGTTTTCATATGGATTCAAATGGAAAGAAAACATTAAAACCGAACACGAACTGGATCCCATAAATATAGAGTTCACTTCTATTTCTAATAAATCGCAGCAGTTCGATTCATTGTTAGAGATAAATCCTTTTTTGAAAAAGAGTTATGAAGAACAATTCATTGCAGGAATATTTTATTCATATACATTTTCGGAGCAAGTAATTCCCGGTCAGAAGAGCCAGTTTTATATTAACCCGACAGCAGAACTATCGGGTAATGCCTTGTCGTTGGCAACAAAAGTATTTTCAGGTGAAACGGCTTCGCCTGAAAATCCGCAACGTGTTGCAGGATCCGTGTATTCGCAATTTGCAAGACTAACGGTTGACGCCCGCAACTATATAAACTTTCCAAAAAAAAATAGAATAGCAGTAAGATTGTACACAGGTATTGGCAAGGCTTATGGAAATTCTTCCATACTTCCTTACGTCAGGCAATTTTTCTCAGGAGGCCCCAACAGCATCAGGGCATTTCAAATTAATTCGCTGGGACCGGGAACTTTTTTGCAAACCAGTGATAACACAACAGCGTATTTGGAATATGGAGGAGATGTAAAAGTGGAAGCAAATGCGGAATACCGTTGTAATCTTATAAGTATTATTAAAGGCGCAGTGTTTATTGATGCAGGAAATGTGTGGTTACTGAAAGCAAACCCGGCTATAGATTCACAACCCTTTGCATTCAGTGGGTTTTACAAAGAAATAGCTGTGGGAACAGGGTTGGGCCTGCGCATTGATGCTTCGTTTTTTGTTTTGCGTTTTGATCTGGCCTTTCCGTTGCGCAAACCGTGGTTGGAAGAAAATAAGCGCTGGGTTGTGAATGAAATTGATTTTGGAAGTTCCGGGTGGAGAAGCGACAACTTTGTATTGAATATCGCAATCGGTTATCCTTTTTAGGCTGGCATACTTTTTTAATGTTTTAGACTGTTAATAACAATATAAAATAAACAAAATGAAAAAAAACAAAAAGTTGAATAGTACAATAATTGACGGAGTATTATTTGTAGTACTTGTCTTTGGGCTTGCAATAGTATTCGGTCTATCATCCTGTAGCGATCCTTCCAAATCAGATGATTCAAAAGCTACGGCTGAAGAACATAATGATGCAAAATTTAATGACAATAATAAGGAAAATGATGCGCAGTTTCTTGTAAATGCTGCTGCAATTAACCTTATGGAAATTCAGCTTGGCAATTTAGCTGCGCAAAGAGGAATGATGGCGGAAGTAAAAGACATGGGAAAAATGATGGCAGACGCTCATTCAAAATTATTGGAGGAAGTGAAAGGCCTTGCTGCAAAAAAATCAGTAACCGTTCCCACTACACTTACTGATGAAGGACAAAATGCGTATAAAAAATTAAATGACGAATCCGGAAAAGATTTTGACAAAGATTTTTGCGACATGATGGTGAACGGGCATAAAGATGCCATTAACAAATTTGAAACAGCTGCTGATAAATCAGTTGATACAGACATTAAAAATTGGGCAAATGCAACACTTCCCGCACTTAGAAAACATCTTGACATGGCCATAACATGCCAGGATAATTGTAAGAAGATGTAAGAGAGTGCGTCCATTATAATTTTTCACAACACATTTCTACGGTGACCGTAACACCGTTTAATTTTTCAAAAAGACTAAAACATATAATTATCATTTTAATATTCACAGCACAGGCTTCGAGGAAATGTCCATGTTTGTACGAGGAGCAATACAACAAATTCCATAAAATTATTGAAGATGTTGCGGATCGCACTATACAGATTGGACTTAAAGCAAAGCTACCCTGAAAGAGTTTCTTTCCATGCCACGTTTAAAAGAGGCCCCTTATCATAAACAGCAAGACAAACAAGTAACCCAAATTCTAAGCGACCATGAAAGCGTTATCAGATACAACAGAGAAGATTGAAAAATGTGATGATTGAAAGACGCTGTTACTGCTGATTTGCTGACTAAAATATGAGGGGAGCATGAAAACAAGGCATGGATGCTTAATTCTTACGTGAAATAGTTATTAACAAAAAATGATAGGATGATTTTTTCATTTACTTTTATTTAATGAATGAAATCGAGAATACAATTCAGTTAATCAATAGAGTTGTTGCGAAATTAACAATAAGCAGTTAAAGAATAGTTTTAAAACGATGATAAGCAAAAGAAGAAGGAAGGAATTTTGTGGCTGTAAAAAAATTAGCCATGCATATTC
>JBDSOU010000017.1:0-3970 GCA_039914625.1 Bacteroidia bacterium
TGTTTTCATCTTAAGCCCCACCTAACCTCCCCGGAGGGGAGGGATAGTTTAATAAAAAGCGTTAAAGTCTGTTTTCAAAAATTTAATTCTTACTTCAGGCGGAAACAGCGGGTTCAGGAAATCAAAAAGATCGGCTGCTTTATATACATAACAGTTAGTCAGCTTTGTTTTATACGTTTTCTCACTATAATCAACAGCGATTTCAATTACTCTCGGAAAATGTTCGGGGCTGATATATTCCATGTTATTGTATTCGCTGAAATACGTTTCCATGAGCGAATCCGCAGGAAAAGTTTTCATAAACTTTTCAAGGCTTTTCTTTTCTGTTTTAGTGAGGCTCCTGCTTATATAATTTACTTTGGTGCGTCCATAATCCGAGTCGCCTTTTATAGTAACACTGTCCATTGTAACAAGATAATCGTTTGAAATAAATTGCATATTCACATTATCTTTTATAGTAACGCCCAGAAATTTTTTATCCTGCTGCGCTCTTCCTGAAAAAGAAAAAGCAATGAATAGTATAACGGGAATTATTTTCTTCATCGTAAGTTTTAATTTTCGTGGAATAATGAATTCACAAATTCGGTTTTATTAAACACCTGTAAATCTTCCATCTTCTCCCCTACTCCAATATACTTGACAGGAATTTTGAACTCATCAGAAATGCCTATCACCACTCCTCCTTTTGCAGTACCGTCAAGCTTGGTTAATGCAAGCGCGTTTACTTCAGTTGCGGCTGTAAAATGTTTTGCCTGCTCCACTGCGTTTTGTCCGGTTGATGCATCCAGCACCAATAAAATTTCATGAGGCGCATCAGGAATTACTTTTTGCATCACTCTTTTAATTTTTGAAAGCTCATTCATCAGGTTTATTTTATTATGCAACCTGCCTGCTGTATCAATAATGATAACATCCACACCCTGAGCAACGCCTGTTTTCACAGCATCGAATGATACTGAAGCCGGATCAGCTCCCATACCCTGCGATACTAACGGTACGCCTACCCGATTTGACCAGATGGTTAACTGGTCAACGGCTGCTGCCCGAAATGTATCTGCGGCTCCCAGCAAAACACTTTTTCCATCTTGCTTTAATTGATATGCAAGTTTTCCTATAGTGGTGGTTTTGCCCACACCATTTACTCCCACAACCATAATCACATAAGGCTTTTTTTGTATGTCAACCAACTCCCCGTTTTTAAAGCTGACTTCATTTTCCTGCAGCAAACCTGTGATTTCATCTTTCAGCAATTTATTTAATTCTCCGGTGTTCACAAATTTATCTCTTGAAACACGCTGTTGCAAACGGTCAATTATTTTTAAAGTAGTAGTGACACCCACATCTGATGAAAGCAAAATTTCCTCCAGCTTATCCAGCACCTCATCGTCCACTTTCGATTTTCCGAGAACGGCTTTGGTAACTTTAGAAAAAAAACTTTCGCGGGTTTTTGTCAAACCTTCGTCTAAGCTTTTCTTTTTTTCTTTTGAAAATAATTTGAACATCTACATGGTACGAATAAAGAATGAATACGAATTTACGAATGTCTAATTTTGAGATTGTTCTTTGATACACTAAAGCAGTACATTATGCTTAAGCATTTCTTTCATAAAAAAGTTGTCTTTCACTCAACACAAAAGGTAAAACATGTTTTGATACTGCATCAGGCTTCAATAAATCTATTTCCTTACCTGTAATTTTTTTTAAATCTAAATACATTTGAATAAATTCAATTCCAACAGGAACAGATTTATGAAATTCAATCAGTAAATCAATATCACTTCCTGAATTTTCCTGGTTCCTTGCGTAAGAGCCGAATAAATAAGCTTTCAAAACCGGTTTGGTTTTAAAATAATCTGATATCCTGATTAAAAAATCTTCTTTAACCATTAGCTTTTCAATTCAAATACTTAAATTACATTTTTTAAAAAAATAAAAAAGCTTCCTTCGTTTTTGAAAGAAGCTTTTTGAAAATCATTATTAAGTTATTTCGATTTCAGAAAATCTTTGATGTGATCATTGTGAACTACTTCTTCTTTAAAAGAATAAGAGCCGGTATCGGGATTCTTTACCATTTTGATCACTTTGGAAAATTCTTTTCCTTTCCCGGTTTTGAGTGTTGCAACTACTTTCTTTGCCATTTTTTTGAGTTATTGAATTATTGAGTTATAGAATTATTGAGTTACCTGATATTTCAATAACTCAATAGCGTATTAACTCATTTTATTTCTTTATGTAATGTCATTTTTTTCAGAATGGGGTTGAATTTTTTCAGCTCCAGCCTGTCGGTGGTATTTTTTTTATTCTTGGTAGTGATGTAGCGCGAAGTGCCGGGCTTGCCGCTTGCTTTGTGTTCTGTGCATTCCATTATCACTTGCACCCTGTTTCCTTTCTTAGCCATTTCTTATTGATTTTTATTAAAGACTTATTTTGAGGGTGCAAATGTAATGTATTATTACAAACTGGCAAAGATTATATTACACATATTGAATTCTGGAGCATACGTATTACTTCTTCTTCTCTTCATCAATCACCACCCCGTTTTTATCAATGCTGATATTCACATCCTTTGTTGTGGTTCCGTTTGAATCTTTAATATTCTTCGCTTTTATGTGAACCCCGCTTTTGTCAATATGAATGCTGGCATTATCAGCATCAATTTCATCATTATTATCATTAAAACTGTTATTCTCATGATTCCAATCCGGGGGAAACTTGCAGTTTATACATTCAAGCCCGCCAGCAGTCATAGTCCATGTTTTGCCCACCATATCACCATCATAAGTATTTGTTACATTTTTAATATCATAAATAACATGACGGCTTCTCTCTGTAAAATATACACTCTTGCCCACAGGAACTTTCAGAATTAGCCTGATATGCTGACCCCGGTATTTCATGTTTTTAGTAACCGGGAAATAATTGCTGAACTTTATCAGGGAGTCTTTCTGCTCAAAATTATAATTAATTTTCGAAGCATTTTCGTAAGCTTCTTTATCACTGGCACCCCTGGCGCGCGCAATTTTAACAAGCTCAAATTGATCTCCCTCAGCTTTTTGAACATCCACAGATACCAGTCCTGAAAGTTTCGTTATTTCTTCTCCTGTCCGGACACTGAAATTATTTCCGTGAAAAATTCCGTTATAAAAAAAATGATTATCATCTTCCTCATCACCATATCTTCCATCACGCATCACATCCACAAACATAGTATCGGTCGAAGGGCTCACCAAAGGAAGAGTGGTGCGCTGATTACTTTCTGCTGTAAATTCTCTTCCGATCTTCGCAAACATCCAGAATCCTATTATCCAACCTAAAACCATCAGTCCTACAGCCACCATATTGAAAATACGGTTCGATTGCTTAATTCTGAATAAAATTCTCACTCCAGCATAGATGAGCATAATAACCGGTATCCCTATAATTAAGAATATTGCCAGCATACTCCAGAACTGCTGTCCCGGTGTGAGGAACAAATCAGAAATAAAAACCGGTATAGTGATTCCGCCCACACCTATTACGGCAGCCAGTGCAACAAAAAGTGCAAACAGCATAATCAATCCTATAATAGCAAAAAATCCTCCTATAATATAGAGAACCGCTTTCAATATGGCTTTGATTATATCGCCCAGCGTTTCAAAAAACGGGCTTATAAATGAATTTTTTTTTTGAGAAGGTTCCTCAACTGCTTTGCGGATATTGTCCACCGTTACATCTTCTCCTTTCATTTCTAATTTCTGTGCAGTATTATCCGCATAAGGCAACACCAGCGCCAGTATAATATAAATAAAGAAGCTGCTGAACCCTAAGAACAATGCGACAACAAAAATCAGCCGCACCCACAACGGATCAATACCCAGCCGGTGGGCTAACCCTGCGCATACACCCGCAATTACTTTATCATCAGGGTCGCGGTACAGCTTGCGGTAGCTTCTTTTTTCTGAAATGTTTGCAGCATACGTGCGTTCGCGCG
>JBDSOU010000086.1:0-8458 GCA_039914625.1 Bacteroidia bacterium
GTTAAGTAGAAATAAATTAATTGAAAGTCTATCGGTCGGCAGGTAATTAAGGCGCACCCCGCTTTCAAAATAAGGTTCATAATAAGTAGGGATAGAAACTGAACTGGCAAAATTTTCTTTAGGTAAAAGTCCTTCGGTACCCACATGCGTTCTGAAAAATCCGGCATCAATCCATAGCTTGTCTATAATTTTTACTCCTGCATGAGCTTCCATAATATTATTGAAAGTCCCTGACCATGAACTCGCAGGTATATCTCCATAGTGCAGCGTACAAACTCCCCTTATTTTATCAGCATCATATTGTGCAGTCAGGCAAACTGCATTCAGCCCGAATTGTTCGCTTCGCGGAGATACCGAAGGGAATTTTTGAAAATTTCCTGTACCGACACTGTCAGTGTAATAAGCATAATACGCATCAACATACCCGCTGAGCAAAATTTGTGATGTAGAATCTTTGGCTTGAGAAAAACATTTAACAGAAAACAAAAATGTAAATACACAAACAGTTGTTAAAATTTTTTTCATCATAACATTTTAAATTTATAATAAAAAGGAAGGGTCAAACATAAATATAATAATCCAATCTGCAAAATATTGTTCAGGATTATAAAAAATACCTTTTAATCTCACGACAGTTGATATGATAGAATATTGGAATACAGCACCACTGCTGAAAATTTTGATGTATTTTTGCAATTCAAAATCGTGTCACATTATGGAAAAGAAAAAAGTAGCTGATGGCAATGTTGTAATTCGTGACCGATCATTTTATTACGAGTTCTGGTCAAACAATGTGGACATTACTGTAAAGATTTTCCACTATGGACGAAAAGGCGATAACACAGAGTTTAACCGGCATCAGAATAAATATTTAAAATTGGATATGGAGAATGCGCTTTTAAAAGACGGAGTGCTCAAATAATCATTTTATCCAATACAACATTTTCGGAGGATACCATTCCCCTCACAGATTAAGAAGCGCATTTATTATTTAGGGTCAGCTGATTAAGTCAAGCTATAGAATAAATTAGTAAATTTTAGTAGAAAAGCTAAACCTTCTCCAATGCAAACCTTATTAGCTTATCATCATGGTTGAGTAAAATATAGCTGCCTGAGTTATTTTTCAAACTTTTAATTCGCAGCCATTTCCAACACCTTACTTTCTGCATCTTTATTTTCCAATAATGTCACCGCATCTACCTGCCTATTAATATTTAAAAATTGCATCAGGAACCAGGCCAATGCAATCATTACTGCAAACATAAACAGGGTGATTTCCCAGCTGAAATTTAATTTTATCGGTCCAATTAAGGCAGCTAAGGCGACACGACCCAGGTTTGAAATTGTCATATAAAGGGTAAACTGGCTTGCCGAAACTTTTTTCCAACAGCATTGCATTGCAATAGAAAAAATGCCGATAGTGGAAAAAGTGGCTAACACATTATAACTAATCATGAAAGCGTAAACAAAGTTGTTGCTTGCCCAATGAACTTTTAAAAAAGTTAAAGCCGCAGTTATTAACACCAGCATCAGAAAATAAATATTCATCATCCGTATCTTACCAATCTTATCTATTAAAATACCACCAATGAGCATTCCGCCAATACCACCAATTAATTTAGCTGTTGCAAAGTATTGCGAATACTCAATGTTAGTCCATCCTAATCCTTTTACTGTAAAAATGGGCAGCAGCGTTTCAATATAATTAAAAGAACCCTGGGTTAAAAATATTATTATAGTAAACAATAGGGAATTGCGTAAACTAAATACTTTATATAACGACTTGAAAATTGTTGCCCAGTTTGTTAATTGCAGTATTTTAGTTTCCGGTGATGCTGCACCCTTAGTCCATGGTAATATTTTTTCGCCTTTTCGTTCTCTCAGGCATATTGGTACCAGCATAATAATGCCAATAATAACCGACAGCATAAGCAGTGCTGCAGTATAATTATATTGATTGACAAGCCAGCTGCCCAAAGCCAATGATGCAGAAATGCCGATAATTTTTGATCCCCACATAAAACCATTGGCTCTTGCCTGTTGATTTACCGGAATAATATCAACCGCCATACCATCCGTAGCCACATCCTGAAAAGCCCCAAAGAATGAAACCACAAAACCTGCAGCCATAAACAAGTTCAAGTTATTTAATGGATCGGGTACAAAAGCCATCGTTGCAAAACTTGCCATCAATCCTAACTGACCGAAAATTATCCAGGGTCTTTTTCGCCCCATGGGCAAATAAGTATATCTATCCATGAGGGGCGCCACGATAAATTTAAAGCTCCAGGGCAATCCACAAGCCACTGCAAAGGCAGCAATTTCTCCGGGTGTTTTGCCATTCATTGCCATCCATGCAGGTATGCCGTAAAACAGCATGCCTTCGGGTACACCTTGTGCAAAATACAAAGCAATAAAATTGAAATACCTTAGAAAAGTATTGTCAGATAGTGCGGAAATGTTTTTATGTTTTATTTTTTCAATAGTCATGCAGAGATAAATGTCGTTGGTAGTTGAGTTTAGAGGGTTTTCGATGACAATTATCATCAGCGCCTTTTGCCCTGAAAGGTGTTGTATATTTTCCAAATGTAGCAATATTCGAAAGGTGGAAGGAAATAATTGGTACCCCCAATTTAGCCATTATCAACAGCAAATGATTAATGGAAAAGCTACCTGGCTTAGGTCTTCCTTTTCCTGTTTCATTCCGGTAACCTAAAATGCGTATTAAAATTTCAACATACAAATTTTTAATTTAATTTTACAGCCATTAAATCAAACTCACTTTCACAGCAGCTTAAAAAAAATGAATACAATTCCGACAACAGATTTTAAATTCCCCAATCAAACCAAAGTTTATCATGGTAAAGTACGTGATGTTTACCACATAGGAAATGATCTCCTTGTAATGATAGTAACCGATCGCGTTTCCGCTTTTGATATTGTTTTGCCAAAAGCCATTCCTTACAAAGGGCAGGTGCTGAACCAGATTGCATCTTATTTTATGGATGCAACTAAAGACATTGTTCCCAATTGGATAATTTCAGTTCCCGACCCTAATGTTACCGTAGGAAAATTATGCCAGCCGTTTAAAGTCGAAATGGTTATTCGCGGGTATCTCACCGGTCATGCATGGCGTGAATACAGCAGCGGCAAAAGAATGTTGTGCGGTGTGAATTTGCCGGAAGGAATGAAAGAGAATGATAAATTTCCGGAACCTATCATTACTCCGAGCACCAAAGCCGATACCGGGCATGATGAAGATATTTCACGGGAAGAAATCATTAAGCAGGGACTTGTTTCAGAAAAAGATTATGCGATGCTCGAAAAATATACCGGGGATTTGTTTCGTAAAGGAACGGAAATGGCTGATGAAAAAAATTTAATCCTCGTTGACACCAAATACGAATTCGGAAAGGCGGATAATACCATTACCCTGATTGACGAAATCCACACTCCTGACTCATCACGTTATTTTTATAAAGAAGGATATGCTGAACGGCAGGCGAAAAACGAATCTCAGAAACAATTATCAAAAGAGTTTTTAAGACAATGGCTTATCGAAAATAATTTTCGGGGACAGGAAGGCCAGCAAGTTCCGGAAATGAATGATGGAATTGTTCAGATGACAAGCGACCGCTACATTGAACTCTACGAAAATATCACAGGAAAAAAATTTGCTAAAGCTGCCGCTGAAAATCCGTTAAAACGGATGGAAGAAAATATTTTAAGTTTTTTATCTGGCAACCAGGTGCTGCAATTTTAGTAAGTCCATTCAAAACCAATTTTTCATCACCGGATAAAATCCGTTTCGCTACTTTTGCATTCATAAAAATATTCTATGAACAGCAGGCTTATTTATTTATTTTTCGTGATGCTGTTTATTGCATGCACCCCCCCGCCTGAAAAACTTCCATCAGGTGAAAACAAACTTTCACCTGCTATTGTTGACAATCCTGCCACCGCAAACGGAAAATCTGATACTTCAAAAACGCCAAAATTTTATTTTGCAGAAACTTCCCATCATTTCGGAGAAATGAAAGCAGGTGCGGTAGTATCATACGTTTTTAAATTCAAGAATACAGGCGGTTCGCAGCTGGTTATTGCGCAGGCTACAGGAAGCTGTGGATGCACCGTTCCGGAGTATTCTAAAAATCCTGTTCCACCCGGTGGCGAAGGTGAAGTAAAAGTGACATTCGACAGTCACGGAAAATCCGGGATGGAAAGTAAAACGGTGACGATTCTTGCCAACACCATTCCCGCAACAAAAGTCCTGACCATCAGCGCAGAAGTGCTGCAACCGGTGAAAAAATAGTCTTCAATTGGAAGCAGCAGATGTAATAAACAAAGTACAATTGACAATAGATAAAAAACAAAAAGTATTTCTTCCCATTTCTAACATCCAACTTCTAATTTCCAACTTCCAATTATGACATCACTTCACATCCTGCTTCAGGCAGCTCCGCAAGGACAGGGATCACAACAATTCCTTATAATGATTGTTCTTTGCGGAATTATTTTTTATTTTTTTATGATTCGTCCGCAGATGAAAAAAGCAAAAGTTGAAAAAGAATTCCGCGAATCAATAAAGAAAGGCGATAAGGTCATCACCATTGGAGGCGTTCATGGCAGGATACTTGAAATGGGCGATACGAATATGCTGATTGAGGTGGACAATAATGTCAAACTTCGCGTTGAAAGAAGCGCCATTTCTGTTGAAGCTACCAAAATTATTAATGCTCCTAAAAAAGAAGAGAAAAAATAAATAGGTTGTTATGTTATAAGAAAACCTATGTTGAATGATGAGCATTCACATAATAACTTAGTAGCCCGGTAACATAATAATACTTTGTCTTCTCCTAATTCCAAAAATCAGCAGGCCGTCATTTTTTCAATTTGTTTACTGATTGCAATTTTTTTCTGGACCATCACAGCGCTGAACAAAACCTTCACTGCTTCGGTTTCTATTCCTGTTGTTTATAAAAATATTCCTTTGAGTTTTCAGATGCAGAAACCATTGCCTGCTGCAATTTCGTTGGATATTGAAGCAAAAGGATTTGATCTCATGTCAAATAATTTTATTAAAAAGAATAAAGAATTAACAGTTGATTTTAATTCACAGGATTTAAGAAATTCAGATTTAAAAACACATACTTCTATTGCCACAGAAAAATTATTGAAGCAGCTTATTTCCGCCCCTGATCCGGCTTACCGGGTTGTAAGAATCGCTCCTGATTCCATATTAATGGATTATTCAAAAAAATTTACCCGGAAAATTCCTGTCAAATTGAATGTTGAACTAAATTTCAGAAAGCAGTTTTTCAACTCAGGGCAACCCATCCTTAAACCCGACAGCTTAGAACTTGCCGGACCAGAAGAAGAAATAAAAAAAATCAGTTCTATTGAAACAGAAAAAATCACTTTCAATAATATCAATCAGAATTTATTTTTTTCGGCACCTGTTGTTAATCCCGGAAACGATAAAATTATTTTAGCCGCTAAAAAAGTTTGGGTATTTATTCCTGTAAGGGAATTTACAGAGGGAAAAGTTACGATTGCTATGAGAAAAATTTATTATCAAAATAAACCCGTGACACTGATTCCTGATAAAATAAGTATAACATATCATGCTTCGCTCAAAACTTTTTCGCAGATCGGGGCTGACGATTTTGAAGTTGAAATTGATCAGGCTGCACGGTCACTGGAAAATAATGGAAATAAACTGCAGGTCAAAATTGTTAAATTTCCAAAAGGCGCACAAATAATTTCTGTTCAGCCTGAATTAGTGGATTATTTAATTGAAAAGTAAATGTTGAAAATAGGAATTACAGGCGGAATCGGCAGCGGAAAATCCATCGTGTGCAAAATTTTTTCACAACTTTTAATCCCTGTATATGTTGCTGACGAAGCGGCAAAGAAGTTGATGATTACTGACCCGGAATTAATTTCAAACCTGGAAAAAGAATTCGGAGAAAAAATTTACTATTCAAAAAACGAGCTGAATAAAAAAAAATTAGCAGATATAGTATTTAACAACCCGGAGGCTTTGAAAAAAGTAAACAGCCTTGTTCACCCTGCCGTACGAAAAGATTTTGATAAGTGGGCTGAAGAACATTATTCAGCTCCTTATGTAATTGAAGAGGCCGCTATACTTTTTGAATCGGGCGCCTATAACAATATGGACTACGTGATAACGGTGATTGCTCCTGAAGAAGTCCGTTTGAAACGAGTAATGCTGCGTGATAATGTAAGCGAAGGATATGTGAAAGACATTGCGAAAAATCAAATGAGTGAAGAAGAAAAAAAACAACTGGCAGATTTTGTAGTTGTAAATGATACTGAACAGTTTTTAATTCCACAAGTGCTGGACTTGCATAACCGTTTTCTTTTAGCAGCAGAAAATAAAAAATGATACAGGATGATTTTATTGTTTATACAAAGAATGGCTTATACTGTAAAGCAGGAGATTTTTTTATTGACCCCATAAAACCTGTTCATAAAGCCGTCATCACTCACGCCCATGCCGATCATGCCGCGCGCGGAAATGATGAAATTTTTTGTACGCAACCAACGGCTGATGTTATGAAGGAAAGATATGGTCAACATGCCGGAAAAAAGTTTAACCTGTTGAATTCAAAAAGCTCTTTCCAAATTGGAACTGTGAAATTAAGTTTTCTTCCGGCAGGACATATTCTCGGTTCGGTCCAGGTTTTATTGGAACATGACCATGCAAAATATTTATACACCGGGGATTTTAAATTACAAAAAGATTCGACTTGCGAAAGTTATGAATATGCTAAAGCCGATGTATTAATTACAGAAAGCACTTTTGCGGAACCCGGCAAATTTCATCCTGATACGAAAACTGAAATCGAAAAACTGAATGCAATTTCAGATTCGCGGATTATAATAGGCTCGTATGCCTTAGGAAAAGCGCAACGGCTTACACAATTGATTTCAGAAATTTGCCCGCAAAAAGAAATTTTCATTCATAGAAAGATTTATGCACTTCATAAAATTTATGAACATCATAAAATAAATCTTGGAAGATGGAAGCCTTATTCAAGCCAGCTTTTTAAGCGATTGAAACAAGCGGTATATATAGTTCCGCCAAATGTTCTCAGCAGCTACCAGGGAAGAAAAGATTATTATACAGCGTTCGCAACAGGCTGGGATCATTTGCAAAACGGCTACAACCTGAAGCTGAACATCAGCGATCATGCTGACTGGAATGATGTGCTTGCTGTAATTGAGAAAACAAAACCAAAAAAAATTTTAACGCTTCATGGCGATGGAGTACCTTTAAAAAAACATTTTTTAAATTCTGAAATTGAAGTGCATATTTTAAATTAAGCATGAAAATTCTTTCCTCAAAACAAATCAGGGAAGCTGATCAATATACAATCGAACATGAGCCGGTTGCTGCAATTGATTTGATGGAACGGGCGGCAACCGCCTGTTTTAAATGGATTGTTCAGCATTTTGATGTTGATCGCTCCTTTAAAGTCTTTAGCGGAACCGGGAATAATGGCGGAGACGGCTTGGCACTTGCAAGAATGTTGCATGACAGCGGTTATCTTGTTACAACATATATTATTCATTCAGGAGGAGTTGCTTCAGAAGATTTTAAAGTTAATGAATCAAGATTGAGAAATCTTAAAAAAGCAAACATCATTGAAATTGATTCAATAAAAGAACTTCCTGAAATTTCTCAAAACGATATTATCATTGATGCACTATTCGGAACAGGATTAAACAAGCCTGTAAAAGATTTAGCAGGTGCTATAATAGAAAACATAAACAATAGTGAAGCAAAAATAATTTCAATTGATATTCCATCCGGCTTATTTGCTGATCTGGCTTCGGGTGTTTTATCCAATCAAGTTATTAAATCCACCTATACTCTTTCGTTCCAGGTTTACAAGCTTGCTTTTTTCTTTGCAGAAAATGCAGAATTTGTTGGTGAAGTGATTATTCTTTCGATTGGATTGAATGAAAAATTTATCAGCACATGTGAAAGCAATTATGAATTGCTGGAAGAAAAACACATTCAACGGATTCTGAAAAAAAGAAAACCATTTTCGCATAAAGGAAATTATGGTCATGCAGCAATTGTAGCAGGAAGTTTTGGAAAAATGGGCGCGACAATTCTTGCTTCGAAAGCATGTCTAAAAACCGGAACAGGGTTACTAACGGTTCATATACCCAAATGCGGATATGGGATCACGCAAACTTCAATCCCGGAAGCTATGGTAGTATGTGATGAAAATGAGAAAACAATTTCTTGCTCATTTAAAACTGATTCATACAATGTAATAGGAATTGGTCCCGGAATAGGAATTGCTAAAGAAACAGCTAACGCATTAAAACAAATCATTCAGAATTTTCGCAAGCCGATAGTTTTTGATGCTGATGCTATCAATATTATTTCAGAAAACAAAACATGGATGGATTTTGTTCC
>JBDSOU010000215.1:0-9108 GCA_039914625.1 Bacteroidia bacterium
ATTGCCATGCGTGTAATCTCAGATCATATCCGTTCAATTTCATTTGCTATTGCTGACGGACAGTTGCCATCAAACAATAAAGCCGGTTATGTAATCAGGAGAATTTTAAGACGGGCAGTTCGATACGGGTTTACATTTTTAAATTTCAAAGAACCATTCATTAATAAATTGGTTGTGCTGCTTGCCGAACAATTCAAAGATGTATTTCCTGAGTTGTATTCACAAAAAGATTTTATTCAGAAAGTGATACACGAAGAAGAAATTTCTTTTTTGAGAACATTGGAAACAGGAATTAAAAAATTTGAAAATTATTCAGGTAAGGAAGTAAGTGGAGAATTTGCTTTTGAACTTTATGACACATTCGGTTTTCCGATTGATCTGACAGAACTCATGTCACGGGAAAGCGGAAAAGTTGTTGACATGAATGCATTCAATAAATGTCTGGAACAGCAAAAAGAACGTTCACGTGCCGCAGCAGTTGTTGATACAGAGGATTGGATTGTGCTCAAAGCAGAAGAACCAACTGAATTTATCGGTTATGATGAGTTGGAAAGCGAAGCTGAAATTATTAAATACAGAAAAGTAAAATCAAAAGGCAAAGAACAATACCAGATTGTTTTAAATAAAACTCCTTTTTATGCAGAAAGCGGAGGACAGGTTGGTGACACAGGAATGTTATCAAACGAAAATGAAAAAATTAAAATTACCGATACTCAGAAAGAAAATAATCTCATCATTCATTTTGCAAATAAATTACCTGCTGATGTAAATGCAAAGTTTACTGCAACGGTTGATCGTTCACGCAGAAAAGAAATTACTTCAAATCACAGCGCAACACATTTGATGCACTCCGCATTAAGATCAGTTTTAGGAAAACATGTTGCACAGAAAGGTTCGTTGGTAAATGAAAACGTTACACGATTTGACTTTTCGCATTTTGCAAAAGTGACGGATGAGGAGCTGGAGAAAATTGAAAAAATGGTGAATGAAAAAGTCCGAGAAAATATTTCACTTGATGAAAAAAGAAATGTTCAGATTAAAGAAGCGATGGGTTTGGGAGCAATGGCATTGTTCGGAGAAAAGTATGGAGAGTTTGTACGTGTGATTACGTTTGATAAAAATTATTCTGTTGAATTATGCGGAGGCACGCATGTTCCGGCAACGGGACAAATCGGGTTGTTTAAAATTATTTCTGAAAGTTCTGTGGCGGCAGGGGTGCGAAGAGTAGAAGCCATCACGGGGAAAGGTGTTGAAAAATACATTGAGGAACAAAATAAAAAGAAAACAGCATCCGAAAATACTTTGAAAGAAAAAATTGAATTGCTGAAACTGAAAGCCGCAAGCTTTTATTCTAAAATTTCATCGCGGGCAAATAATGATTTTGAAACGGTTTTTTTATCAGAAGTCAGTTCATCCGATACGCTCAATAAAAAAGAAGAAGCAATTCAAAAATTAATTGACAAATTCGCACGGGAAATTTCGCAGAATGTAAAATCAGAATTGGTTACGAAAGTAACTTCTGTTAACGGAGTGAATCTGATTGCCGAGAAAATTGATTTGCCTTCTGCTGATGCTATTAAAAATCTTTCTTTCGATTTAAAAAAAGAAGTGGACAATTTGTTTTTGCTTCTTGCTGCCGAAATTGATGGCAAAGCGCTTCTTTCATTAATTATTTCTGACAATCTTGTTAAAGAAAAAAGTTTAGACGCTAAAAAAATCATTGGCGAACTTGCAAAAGAAATTCAAGGCGGTGGTGGCGGCCAGGCTTTTTATGCAACTGCAGGAGGAAAAAATCCGGGAGGGATTCTGAATGTTTTGGAGAAGGTGAAGAAAATGACAATTTAAGACCTGAAGTTTTCATGTCTTGTGACAATGAAAAAAGTAGCACTAAAGATTTTAAAAGCATTTTTAATATGTTACATTTTTATTAGCGGACTTTTATATTTTACTCAGGAAAAATTAATCTTCTTTCCCGAAAAACTGGATAAGGATTTTAAATTTGAGTTTTATCAAAAATTTGAGGAATTAAATATTAAAGTTCAGGACAAGGTTTTCTTAAATGGACTTTTATTTAAATCTGAAAGTTCGAAAGGACTTATTTTCTATCTGCATGGAAATGCAGGGTCTTTAAGATCCTGGGGAGAAGTTGCAAAAACTTATACAGATTTAAATTATGATGTTTTTATTCCGGACTACCGTGGTTATGGAAAAAGCGATGGGAATATCAGTAGTCAGGAACAATTGTATCAAGACATACAAACAGTTTATGATAATTTTAAAACAAAATATGATGAAAATAAAATTATTGTTTTAGGTTACTCAATTGGAACTGGACCTGCAACAAAGCTTGCTTCTGCAAATCATCCAAAATTATTAATCCTTCAGGCACCTTACTATAGTTTAATTGATATGATGAAACATACGTATCCAATTATTCCTGCATTTATTTTGAAATATAAATTTGAGACAAACAAATTTATCAAAGATTGCAAAATGCCAATTGTGATTTTTCACGGAGATAATGATGAAGTTATATATTACAATTCCTCTGTTAAATTAAAAGAGGTTGTGAACAGAAACGTTACTTTGATTACTTTACACGGACAAGGACATAATGGTTTGACATACAATCCTGACTATATTATGCAAATGCATAAATTACTAATGAAATAATTTTCTCAAACATTTCATTAATTTCTGAAATTAATATACTGTAAGGGCATCCCGATATTAGCCGCTTTTACAATTGCAATTGCCCGTTGCAGATCGTCCAATTTTTTTCCCTGCACGCGAACCTGATCGTCCATGATGGAACCTTGCACTTTTAAACCGGAGTCTTTAATAATCTTCACAATTTTTTTGGCAGTTTCTTTATCAATTCCTTCTTTCACTTTAATATCTTTCTTCACCATATTGCCTGCAGCATAAATTTCTTTTCCGAAATCCAAACTTGCAGGATCAACACCCTGTTTTACCATGCGTGCGATGATAATATCCTGGATGGATTTCATGCGCATATCGTTTTCGGTAACAATATGAATCAGCTTTTCTTTTTTATCTAATTCCAGCTCTGATTTTGAATCGTGAAAATCATAACGGGTGGAGATTTCTTTTTTTGCCACGTTCATGGCATTGTCTAATTTTTGTTCGTCAATTTTGCTTACAATGTCGAAGGAGGGCATGGTGGAAGTTTTAAAGTTTATCGTAGTGTAATGGAGCTCCCGATTTATCGGGAAAGTTTAAAGTTTAAAGTTTAAAGTTTTAAGGTTGTTGTGCAACATTCGAATATTCCATTCGCTCCATTTTTTTGAATAATTAATGAATTCGTTGCAACTTTTCACTGTAATAAACGTCTTAACTTTAATTGAAATCAAATATGCTTATATTTGTAATGGTAAAACCAATGTTTCAGATTCTGATTGCAAATTTATTTTAAATTTACTTCTGCAATTTAATTTATTTCTCATGAAAAAAAATTTACTTCTTCTTCTTGCAATGTGTATGTTGTTTGTTGCTGAAGGTTATTCACAGGCATACCATCTTAATATGACCATTCCTGTTACCCAATACGGCAACCCGCTTTTGCCTGTTGCCAATGCATGGACGGGAGGTTTTGATTCACCCAGTTTTTCAGAAATTGATATGAACGGTGACGGAATTAAAGATCTTTTTGTTTTTGAGAAAAACGGCACCTCTCAATTTTATTTTCGTTACACTACCTATATTAATCACGGAACTCCTAACCAGGTGGACTATGAATATGCACCTGAATACAAAGAAAGGTTTCCAAAGTTCCTGCACGACTGGGTAAAACTGGTGGACTATGACTGTGATGGCAGAGAAGATATTTTTACGTATTCATCGGCAGGAATGGCAGTTTATCACAATGATTACAATCCTCAAGATGGCTTAAAATTTCACATGACCTATAGTTTAGTTAACACTGTCTATTTTGGATTCCCGTCTAATTTATATGTTGCTTCTAACAGCCAGCCCGCTTTAGTGGATGTGGACAATGACGGTGATCTCGATGTATTGACTTTTGCCTCCACAAGCTTTTTAGTTGAATATCACCAGAACCTTGCTCAAGAAAATTTTGGTCGTTGCGATACATTAGTGTTTAATATGGCAACCGGCTGCTGGGGACATTTTGGTCTGACAGGAAACGGTTGCCAATCTACTTTAGGCGTAAGTTGCCGCTTGGCCGGGCCGCCTTCTCCGCCACCAACCGATGTATCTCGCTTGGATCATCTGCATTCAGGATTTTGTGCAATTGCTCCTGATCTTGACGGAGATGGTGACAAAGAATTTATGAATGGGGATATCAATTGTGATTATTTAGAAGTATTCACCAATGGCGGATCATTACTTTCAGCAGATATGGTTTCGGTTGATTCTTTATATCCTTCTAATAATGCCGTTGGCAATCCTCCTGCATATTTAGGTTATCCTCAATTAGGCCCGCATTATTTTGATGCAGATAATGATGGAAATAAAGATCTTGTGGTTGCCCCATGTGCATACAACAACAAAAACTTTAACAATGTTTTGTTTTATAAAAACACCACCAACAACGTAATTAATGATTTCACTTATATTAAAAACAGTTTGTTTGTGGATGACATGATTGAAGTTGGCTCCGGCTCAAATGTGGCGGTCACAGATATTGACGGAGATGGTTTGCAGGATATGATTATTGCTAACTACCAGTACCGAGACCAGATTACATCCAATAATCATGCAGCAGCATCTTTCTATAAAAATACCGGAACAGCAACTGCACCTTCATTTAGTTTAGTGACTACTGATTTTGCAAACCTCAGCAGTATGGGTGTTAACGGTCTTTTTCCAACTTTCGGTGATATGGACAACGATGGCGATAAAGATATGATTGTTGGCATTGAAGACGGAACCCTTAATTATTTTGAAAAAACAGGTACAAATTATGTTTTAATACAACCGGGAATGACCGCATGCAACGGAAGTTTGATAGATATCGGATCATATGCCACACCTTTCATAGTTGACTTGAATCGTGACGGGAAATTAGACCTTGTGATTGGCGAAAAGTCGGGCAATCTTAATTATTATGAAAATACCGGTACAGTTACCAATGCCTGTTTTACTTTTATAACAAGCAATCTTGGAGGGGTTAACGTTACACCCGCACAGGATATTTACGGATATAGCACACCTTTTATATTTGACAGCCTTCAGCTTTACCAGTTAATGATTGGTTCGCTGAGCGGGTATGTTTATAAATATGATAACATTGATAATAATCTTGCAGGTACTTTTAATCTTATAGATTCCGCGTTTATCTATGAACCGATTCGTTCTTCCGTTGCCGGAACAGATATTAATGGAGACGGAAAAATGGATTTTCTTGCTGGAAATTATGCCGGGGGTGCATCGTGGTATTCTAACAACGCCACCACATCGGTGAGTGAACTCAGTATGCCGGAGTTTTTCAATGTATATCCAAATCCTGCAAAGGATGTGCTCTATATTAAATTTGAAAAAAATATTAAGCACGAAATCACCATTACTGATATGATCGGCAACATCTTATTTTCATCTTTTAATAATTCAGTTACGGAAACAGTCAGCCTGAATAAATGGAGTAACGGCATGTATGTGTGCAAAGTGATTGAAGACGGAATTGTTGCAAATAAGAAATTTGTTATTCACCATTAAGTTTCAGGGACTAAATTACCCGCAAGAAAATTTCAATAGCAATCACAAAATTATGACTGATGTTCCGTTTCAAAATCACGGAATAATTTTATTTGATGGTGTTTGTAATTATTGTTCCCGATGGGTTGATATTATAATAAAACATGACAAAAAAGATTATTTTCGTTTTGCAACCCTTCAATCTGAAACTGCAAAAAAGCTTTTAAATCAAAAAGGTATTGGTGAAGTAAATTTTCCCGATTCTGTTATTCTGATTGAAAAAGGTAAACTATTTTTAAAATCAGACGCAGGATTAGAAGTTTTTCGAAAGGTCGGTTTTCCTTTTTCTATATTATATTGTCTTATTGTTTTTCCAAAATCTATTCGTGACGGTATTTACGATTTTATTGCAAACAACCGTTATAAGTGGTTTGGGAAAAAGGAAGTTTGCAGAATTCCGGAAACTGATGTGGAGAAAAGAAAATTTCTCAGTTGAAAAATCATTTCGATTTTAATATCATTTGTTTTTTTCCATAATCAATCACTGCATCATAAACAGATAAAACATCTCCTCCCAGCACCCCGTCAATTTCTTTTATTCCAATTTGTTTATAGGAAATATTTACATGAGATAAATCTAATAATACCCAAACAACATTTTCTAATTTTCCACCACCGACTTCTACCTTCCTTAATTCTACAATATGACTTTCCATATCATTCGTACCAAGTCCTGTAGAAAGGGCTTCATGTTTTTCAAAATTATTTTCTTTGACAAAACGATGAATTCTATTTTTGTCCAATACAGTTCTTGATGCACCGGTATCAACAATCATTCGTGCAATTCGGTTATTGATTTTAACTTTGGCAAGTAAATGCATTCCGTCATTCTCGATCACAAGCGTTTTCAAAGGCACAGTGATTGTTTTTTTTCTTTTCATATTTTTTAAAACTATAAAGGCACTCCGATGAAGAGTGCCTTTATTTATTATCGGATAATAATAATTTATTTCACTACAGCCGAACTCATTTTATCGAGCACTTCCATTACTTCTTTCACAGCTACAGCAGATTTTTTGAGAGCATCCATTTCTTCAGCATTCAATTTAAGCTCGATGATTTGCTCAATACCGTTTTTACCCAACTTAACCGGAACTCCGAGATAAATATCTTTTAATCCATATTCACCCTGCAACCAAACGCAGCATGGAAAAATTCTTTTCTGATCGCGAACAATGGATTCAACCATTTGAGCAGCAGCGGCACCAGGAGCATACCATGCTGATGTTCCCATCAAGTTTACTAACTCACCGCCTCCGCCTTTTGTTCTTTGAATAATTGCATCTAATTTATCTTTTGCAATCATTTCTGTAACCGGAATTCCTGCAACAGTTGTATAACGCGGCAGCGGAACCATTGTGTCTCCGTGTCCGCCCATTAATACTGCCTGAATTTCTTTTGGTGAGATATCTAAAGCATCTGCAAGAAAAGCACGGTAACGTGCAGTGTCAAGAATTCCTGCCATTCCAAAAACTTTCTTTGAATCAACATTGGCTGTGAGGTAGGCGCAATAGGTCATTACATCCAAAGGATTACTCACAACAATAATAATTGTATTTGGAGAATGTTTAATAATGTTTTCTGTAACCGAACGGACAATTCCTGCATTGGTCGCAATTAAATCGTCACGACTCATTCCCGGTTTACGGGGAAGTCCTGAAGTGATTACAACAACATCAGAATTTTTTGTTGCTGCATAATCATTTGTTGAACCTTTTACACGGGTGTCATACAAGTTAATCGCGGCAGTTTGCCAGATGTCAAGAGACTTGCCTTCAGCGATTCCTTCTTTAATGTCGAGTAAAATAACTTCGTTACAAAGTTCTTTGTGTGCAATTACATTTGCGCAAGTAGCACCTACATTTCCTGCGCCTACAACAGTTACTTTCATATTATTGTTTTTTGATTGTTGGGGATATTAAAATTATTTTGCGAAATTATAAAAGTCTTATTCAATAAAAAAAAATTAATCATATATGTCTTTTCTGTTTCCGGAAGCAAAAACTAAAACCAACAGTTCCCTGTCTTTGATTTCATATATTACCCGATAGTTCCCTTGCCTGATTCGATAACCGGAACGATTTTTTAATTTCTTACAGCCATGTGGTCGGGGGTTGTTGGCAAGCTCTTTTATTAATTGCAATATCTTATCAAGATCTTTTGCAGGAATATTTTCTAACTGTTTTTTTGCCTCCTTCTCAATAAGAACCGTATACATTTATCCCTGTGCTTTTCTTTTTGCTCTTATCTCTTTCACTGCAATTTCAAATGGAATAAATTCTTGTTTGCGTTTCTTAGCTTTATCATAAGCTTTAATACTTTCAAGTTCATCAAGTTCATATAAAAGCCTTTGATATTCTTTCAAAGAAAGAAATACTCCAAGTTTTTTACCATTACCATCTATAAGATATTGAGTTTTCATTTTTTAAATTTTATTCTACAACTTAAAATATTTTAAATATCAATGTTAGCATATTTTGAGTTTTTCTCAATAAACTCTCTGCGTGGCGGAACATCATCGCCCATGAGCATTGAAAAAATACGGTCTGATTCAGCAGCGCTTTCGATGGTTACCTGTCTTAATGTTCTGAATTCCGGGTTCATGGTTGTGCTCCATAATTGCTCTGCATTCATTTCACCCAAACCTTTATATCGCTGAATATTTACGTTTGATTCTTTTCCGTCTCCGGCTAATTCTTTTACCGCAGCGAGGCGTTGTTCTTCATTCCAGCAATACTTTTCTGACTTTCCTTTTCTTACTAAATAGAGAGGAGGCGTTGCAATATAAATATATCCTTCCTCGATAAGTTCGCGCATGTGGCGGAAAAAGAAAGTTAAAATCAAAGTGGTGATATGGCTTCCATCCACATCAGCATCAGTCATGATAATAACTTTGTGATAACGGAGCTTTTCAATATTCAGCGGTCTTCCTTCTTGCTTATCATCACGGAAAACTCCGAGTGCAGTGAACATATTTCGTATTTCTTCGTTCTCATAAATTTTATATTCCATCGCTTTCTCCACATTAAGAATTTTTCCACGCAATGGAAGAATCGCCTGGAATGCACGGTTACGACCCTGCTTGGCAGTTCCTCCCGCAGAATCTCCCTCAACCAAATATATTTCACACATACCGGGATCGCGCTCTGAACAATCTGATAATTTTCCCGGAAGTCCGCCTCCTGTCATGGCGCCTTTACGCTGAACAAGCTCGCGTGCTTTTTTTGCAGCCTGTCGTGCAGTTGCGGCAAGAATTACTTTACTAACAATAATCTTAGCTTCTTTGGGATGTTCTTCGAGGTAATTATTAAGCATTTCACTCACCGCCTGATCAACAGCACCCATCACTTCATTATTGCCAAGCTTTGTTTT
>JBDSOU010000051.1:0-17096 GCA_039914625.1 Bacteroidia bacterium
GCAATTACATATACATGGACAGTACCGGCCGGAGCAAGTATTACCTCCGGACAGAACTCTACAGCGATTAATGTAAATTTCACCAATACGTATGCCGGTGGAAACATCACGGTAGTAGCAAATTTCCCGTGCGGCACGGCTAATACCTCGCTTGCAGTTACAGGAGCACCTTCCACTCCAATTATTACGCCTGCAATAGGATGTGGCGGTTCAACAGATTTTTACTCGGTTAATCCTCCTTCAGCAGGTGCAGATTCATACACCTGGACATTAACTGGAGGAATCTCGCTCTTCAGCAATCCTCCAGTAAACAGTGACAATGTGATTGAGTGGGGCACTGGAAGCCATGGTTGGTCTGTAACTGCTGATAATGGATGCGGAAGCTCAGCTCCAAATGCAGTGACTACCAGTTGCCGGATTAAGGGAGATCAGAATCTAATTCAGACATTAAAGGCTGAGGTGTATCCGAATCCTACACGCGGAAGTGTGACTGTTGAGTTTAACAGCCCTAACAGTGATAAATATGCACTTAAAGTTACTGACATCACGGGCAGATTCATCAGAACTGAATTGATCAGCGCTGTTGAAGGAATGAATCAGCATAAGGTAGATATGAGTTCAGTGGCAAAAGGAATGTATTTATTCCACCTTCAGAATGAGTCAGGTGCAAGCATAGTGATAAGGGTGGCAGTTGAATAATCAGAATATTTTAATCTTTAAAAACCCCGTACATTATGTACGGGGTTTTTAGGGTTAAAGAGAACAATATTGCGGGTATCATTATTGCAAGATCTCTTTGATTTTAATGATATTTTAAAAAAAATTGAGTAAATTTGTATTAAACTTTACACAAAATGAATTATTGCATTCACTTATTTAAATGCGTAATCAAAAAAGATATTTTTAGATTTTATTCCCCGTACTTATTAATAATATTTTTGTTTTTTAATTTCATTGGTAATAAATCTTTTGGGATTACAGCCACTCAAAGCGGAAACTGGAGTGCTGCGGCTACCTGGGGTGGAAGTTTACCACTTGCAGGGCAACCTGTAATTGTGCCTGCCGGTATTATTGTTACTGTTGATATAAATACTCCAATTGTTAGTGACATTACGGTAAGCGGAACGCTAACAACAATAAATACAGGTTCCAGCAATTTGACTTATTCTGGTAATTTGACTGTGAATGGATACCTGTATAATAACGGTGGAATAGAACAAACTACCAGCGGAAGAACATTCTTATTAAATGGAACAGCTACCTATTTGCACAATCCCAAAAACACTACATTACTGGATGAAACTATATTTTCTATGAGTAATGAAACATTCAGTGCAAGCAGTAACCTTTTTATTCAGAAATGGTTTGATCTTACCCTGCCGCTGGGTTCTGCAACAAGAGTTCAGTCAAGTGATTTTGGAAATGTAACCTTGGCAATTCCTGATACGGTTTCCTGGGAACAAGACGGAAAGTTTATGACTGCAGCCATTACAGGCAGAATTTTAGGAAAACTTACTGTTTCATCAGGAGTCGTATCTATGGACAATGGCAATGGTAATAGTGGGGCAGGCACGAGTGACCTTTACCTGAATGATGTAACTATTAATGGAACAGGCAGCATAATTTTTCAATCAGGCATTAACAGACCGTTAGCTCTGATTACCGGTAACTTCATTGATACAAGTACCACCGTCAGGCCAACAATTATTTCAGACAGTTGTTTCTCCGTAATTAACTGGACGGTGAATGGAAATGCAATTATCAGTCATAATTTTTATGGCATAAGAGGGTCAGGATCTCAACCCGGGGGAGACTTAAATATTAATATTAACAGCAACCTTACCATTGGCGGAGGAAATGTGAGTTTCATCAGAAAATGTTCGGCACCTTTAACTATTAATGTAATTGGAAACACAACTATTCAGGGCACACCATCCTCGGTTAGATTTATTGAAGGAAATACGGGAAACTTTACCTTCTCGACCACCAATTTAATAGTTTCAGGCGGTGCGTCTAATGTTTTTATGGGTGCGACCGCAGGAATTCCTCAATATACAGGGCAGCCTAACATAACCATTAACAATGACTTTATTATTAACGGTACGTCAAATACCACTTTTATGTCATCTGACTCAAGTACAAAAAAACTTTCTCTTATAATTGGAGGTAATTTTTCTATGACTGCAGCCAATGCTGTTTTTACGGGAGCGTATTCTAAAGGAGCTTTAACATTTAAGACTAATAATAATTTAACCATATCGGGTGGACAATTTATCGGACAGGCCGATACAAATTGTTTTGCACTTGATTCTATAATAGCCACGTCAAATTTCTCTTTTAATTCCGGCACTGCTGCTGATTTTTTCAGAGGAAATTATGGACAAGGTAATACGGTATTCCGATGTCTTGGGAATTATACAATGTCAAATTCAGGAACAGCTGCAGGCCAGGGCTTTAGTGCTATTTACAGCGGAAGAGGAAATCTTGCTTTTTATGTTGGAGGAAATTATTTGCAGAGTAACGGACGGGTTTGTGGCATTTATAATGACCGGGTCGGAGTAGCCACCGGGAACTTAACAATGCAAACGGTTGGAACTTTTACGATGAATGCCGGAGTGTATCGAGGGATTGCAAATCTTTACGAACCCAACAACGGCAGTCTCACTTTTACTTCCGCAACGTTCGCCTTTACGGGTGGAAATTTTAAAGGACATTATTCTTCAAATATGAATAATGCAACAGGGGCATTTACCATTAATGGTAATTGCCTGATTGATTTTACAGTTGCGGCTGATACATTTATGTTTATCGGATGGACAACTGTTGGAGTTGTTGTAAATCAAATGATATTAAATTTTACTGTAAATGGTGATTTTAAAATAGGTCATACCGGGGGTCTTAGTACAGGAACTTTTATTTCGAGTCTTTCCAACGGAATAGAGAATATTACCATTAATGGAAATGACACGATTAAATCAGGAACTAACAGTTTTAATTCTTATCCCAATACTGCATTAACCAATGCGCATAAAGTCACCATGCTTATTACAGGAAATATGGGTGTAACAGGCGGCATTACTTATTTATCAGCAAATAATGATAGTTTAAGTGCTACCGTTAATGGAAACTTTAGCTTAGGACCGGCAAGTCAATTAACAGTGCAGGCAGGAAATACTTACGGCATCTTTAAAATAAAAGGAGGATACACGCAGTCAGGAGGAACTTTTTATTTGCATCAGAACACACTCAATGCTTCCTATCAATCTGTTGTTGTGGATATAAATTATGATGACGATGCTGTTGGAAACTTCTTTCATACTGCAGGAATTATTAATTTTGATGACAATACAAACAGCACGCAAAATACAATGAACGTACGAAGCCCGAGCATTTCTTTAGCCTCGGGAAATATTACTATGGCAAGTCCCGGGACAAACATAGTTGCAGGTGTTTTTAACATTTGTCATATCGGGGCCGTCAGCTTTAATCGTTTAAGTGTTGTTCACAATATTCAGCAGGTAGAAATCCATATCAATTCAGGATGTACCATGACAGTATTGACCGGCAATCTTCAGATAGCCTCTTATAATAATACCAATGTGAACTGGCTGATAGTTAATAGTGGCGCTATTCTTGATTTGAGAAGCGCACAGATTCTGGCTTTTTCGCCTCCCCCGCAGCCCAATTCAGGTATGAAAATTTTTGGTCGCTTAAGAACCCAGCACACCCAGGGTCTTTATAACAATACAACAACTGCCGCTATTAATTCTGCAGGCGGCATGAATTATTTTCTTTTAACCGGAAGTGTGATTGAATATTATGGTGTCGATAATCAAATCATTACAGGAACAGGCGTGGGGCTGGCCGTGACTTCGCTTCACAAATATTATAACCTTGAAATTAATTTTACCGGTACACCGGATGTAGAATTTGTCTATCCGACCAATGTACCTACTACACGTTCTGTTTTTGTGCGAAACAGACTTACACTAACAAACGGGGAATTAAATCTTGATGATGATCATATTAATTTATCAGGAGGCAGAAGTATAATTGTTGAAAAGGATTCAGCCAATTCCATTACAAAAGTTAACGGCTATATCCGTAGCGAGGTAATTGACAGCAGTGCTTCGGTTATATGGAAAATCGGTTCAAATCCCGGACCACATATATTTCCATTCGCTTATAGTTCTACTGTAGCTGATTACATTCCTTTTACATTCGATTTGCCCTCAGGAACAGCAGATACAGTAATAGTTTCAACATATCATACAGCTCCGAGTAATCTTCCCTATCCGCCACCTGTTAGTCATGTTAATAATCTTTCCGGATCAAATAATAGTGCGAATACTGTTGACCGGTTCTGGTATCTTCGTGTTACAGGAAGCGCACCGACAGGTACATTGAAATTTGTTTGCACGCTTTCAGAAATGAGCGGAATAATAAATCCAAGGGCTCAAAGATGGGTGTCACAATCCTGGGAGTATCCTTATCAGGGAACACAATCAAACATTACAAACGGAACGCAAGTAGCCAGCGCCACAGGATTTAATAACAACTGGTGGACTCTTGCCAGTCTGTCTTCACCGTTACCTGTGAGCCTTGTTAATTTTTCTGGCGCATGTGAAAACAATGCAGCTGTAATTAAGTGGACAACCGCCTCAGAAACTAATAATGATTATTTCACATTACTGAAGAGTGAAGATGGAATAAATTATGAGGAATTAGCAAGAATAACAGGAGCCGGTAATAGTACTTCAGTATTAAATTACGAATACCACGACAAAGCTTTTAATAATCAATTGGCTTATTACAAGCTCATTCAAACTGATTTCAATGGCGAGCAAACCGAGTTTAAGGTTGTTGCTGTAAAGGGCTGTAATGTTAACTCACAACTTAATGTTTCTGTGATTTCATCGCAAGGCAACCTGGCGGAACTTCTTATAAGCAGTCCGGATAATGGAGATTTTAAAATTAGTCTTTTTACAATGGAAGGAAAATTGATGGCATCCTCCATGCACTTTATATCTAAAGGAAATAATATAATCAGCCTTAGCTATCCGTCAATAAATGCTTCTGTTTATTTGCTTAGAATAGAAAATGCAACAGCCGCAATCAGCAAGAAAATTATTTTAGGATTACATTAACTTGAGGCTGATAAACAGCACCCAAGGCTATTCTTTCACAAACTTTGAAATAAATCTTGATTCATCGTTTGTAACTGCGATGAAATAAATCCCTGAAGATTGTTTTGACATCTCAAGCCGGATCAAATTCTCACCTTTTTTAATAATAAGCGACTGAGAATAAATTTCGCTGCCTATAAGGCTGCTTACCGATAATTTAATAGTGGAATTTTTATTTGAATACATAATAAGAGTGGCGGCATCTTTCACAGGAACAGGATAGATTAATAAATTAGAAAATGCAGCAGAAATTTCAGAAAGTCCTACTGTTCCCGCTTCTAACACATCTATCTGGTCAATTCCAATATAATCAGCATTATTACCGAAGGGACCTCCTTGAACAACATTGTATCGGATAGCAAAACGTGCATTAGCGCCTGAAGCAGGAGCCGTGAAAAATTTTTGTTCCCATATCCCTGCTGTATTTACCTTAAAATTTGCGATTTCAACCCAGGTCAATGCTTCAGGAACAGAATCTCCGGCAGAAGAGTACATAACTCTAATGGAGTCAGGATACGAGGAATTTAATGGAGATCGGGAAAAAAAAGATAACGTATCACCTGTGCTTATATTAAGTGCAGGAAGCACCAGCCAGTTATCAATATCATTTATGGACTGAACAGATAAATAATCCGCTGCCACATAACCCGTATCCGGACCATTAAACGAGGTAAAAACTACAGCAACACCCGTGAACCAGGTTGGAGATGAACCCTGGGGACCTGTACCGCGATAATAAGTTAAATATCCTCTTGCAGCAAGCGAAACAGTATCATTTGCGCTGTCCATGTTATCAGAAAAAAGATAAGCCGCGGTTGAACCGATTTTATAAGTATGAATCCCTGAAATTACAGAACCAGAAGAGGTTATATTCTGCTGAAGCTTTTTATTGCCCGGTCGCTGGGCAAACAAGTTCTCATTAAGAGAAAATAAACTAAAAAGGATTAAGGAGAAGATGATGTAATTTTGTTTCATGTTTTTTAAATTTGAAACTGTATGTAAGATTTAAATTAAGAATTTTAGCTTTCAAAAATAAGAAAAACTAAATTTATAGTTATAGAAATGTGCGAAAATCATTTAATTCCTTTTATGGTCACCTTAGTTTTGATTTTAATGATGTAAACTTTTGATCTTTCTGCTTTGTGAATTCCAATTCAATTAATAAGAAAGCTTATGCCGCAGAAGCGATAGTAAGCTTCTTTTGGGGAACTACCTACCTGGTTTCAAGAGTTGCAGTACAGCACATACCGGGATTATTTCTTGCAGGGGTTATAAATTTAATTGCAGGTTCAATTCTCGTTTTGTTTTTTTTCTTGCGAGGAGAAAAATTTCCTGATCGTAAAACTTTAAAACAATCTGCTTTGCTTGGGATTGTAATGATTGCTATCAGCAGCGGAATGTCGCATTGGTCGGTGCAATATATAAGCGGAGGATTGGCAGCAATTATCGGTGCAACCATTCCATTATGGATGGCGCTTTTTTCTTTTTTTGCAAAACGAAGTGGTAAGTTTTCATTGCAAACATTTCTCGGTTTGATGTTAGGTTTCTCAGGAATATCTGTAATTTTTTATGATCACCTGCATGAGATGCTGAACAGCGATTTTCGTTTGGGAATTAGTCTTGCAGTTATTTCATGTATAACGTGGGCGGCTGCATCTGTTTATACGTCAGGGATAAAAATAAATACAAAATTACTTTTCGGTGCCGGGTTGCAAATGTTGTTTGCCGGAATTTCTCTTACCATTATAACTTTTATTACCGGGCAAACTGTCAGTTTGTACGAATTGCCGCAACAAACGTGGATAACGCTATTCTATCTTGTTATTATTGGTTCCATACTCATCTACAATTGTTATGTATATGCTGTCACTAACCTGCCGCCTACACGAGTAGGGGTGTATGCATATATTAACCCGGTTGTAGCGATTTTTTTGGGATGGCTGCTGCTGGAGAAAAACTAAATTACATGATTGCAATGATTACAATCATTACTATTTTTGGGGTTTACCTTGTGAATTCATCATTCATGAAATCAAAAACCGTTAAAACTGATTCAAGGAGATAACAAATGATAAATAAGAAGGCAAAAACCGAAACCGACCAGTTTTTGTCATATAAATTCAGGCATAGAAAAAAACTTTTGGTGGCGATTTTTATTTTTTCATTTCTTCTTGGTGCAAATACTCTGAAACATTCTTTTACAGTGGATGATGAACTTTATTATTCCGGAAATAAAATTTCACAAAAGGGAATTGCAGGAATTAAAGATATGTTTACTAAAGGTTCCACTTCGGGGTTTAAAGAAACAGGAAACAAAGATTTGTATCGTCCTCTTGTAATGTTAAGTTTCGGTATAGAAAAAGATGTGTTTAATAATAATCCCCATGCATCGCATTTCATTCAGATCATGTTGTATGCATGTTGCTGTGTACTATTATATTCATTGATGAATATTTTGTTTTCATCAGTTCATTTTCTCATTCCTTTATTAATCACCTTATTGTTTGCAGCCCACCCGGTGCATACCGAAGTCATAGCAAGTGTAAAAAGCCGGGATGAATTATTTGTATTTTTATTCTCCATGCTTACGCTGAGGCAGTTGGTATTAATTAAAAGCGAATCTTCCCCCGGAAAAATTGCCACCGGGTTATTTTTTCTTTTTTGTGCGTTACTCTCCAAAGAAAGCGCAGCAATGATGGTTGCCGTTATTCCTTTGACGTTGTATTTTTTTTCTTCGTTGCCTTCAAAAAAAAACCTGTTCATCACCATTTTCTCTTCAGGTATTTTCCTTGTTTATTTTCTCATGAGAGTCCATGCAGTTCCGTTTTCAACAATCACTTTGCAACCTAACCTGATTGATAACACGTTGATGGCAGCAACAACATCTTTTCAAATGCTTGCCACAAATTTTGTGTTGCTCGGAATGTATCTGCGACTGCTTTTTGTGCCATATCCGCTAAGCTATGACTATTCCTATAATCAGGTTCCAATTGTTGAATGGGGTAATCTTTTTGCACTAAGCTCTTTGGTTATTTATTTAGCAATGTTTGTCTATGCAATTTTTAATATTAAAAAGAAGAGCCCAATCTCATTCGGAATTCTGTTTTTTTTATTCACTCTTTTTCTTTCTTCAAACCTTCTTATAAAAATTGATGCAACCATTGGATTAAGATTTTTATTCACACCTGCTTTGGGTTTTTGCATTGCTATTGTATTCGTGATTTACAGAATTCTCAAAATTAACCCCAATGCAGATACCCCTTCCGGGCAACAGAAAAATGTAATCATTGCATTTTCCATGCTGATAGGTGTATTTGCTATCTTAACAATTAACCGAAATGCAGACTGGAGAGATAATTACACATTGTTCAGTCACGATGTTGAAGTGTGCCCTAACAGTACACGTATTCAATCTTCACTCGCATTTGAATGGGGAATAAAAGCAATGAAATCTTCATCTTATGATGTTCGAAATGAATGGTTGAAAAACGCGGTCATTCATTATAAACGCGCGGTTGAAATTTATCCGGATCACCCTGACGCTTACTATAATCTTGGCATTGCCTATTATAATCTTGGCGAAAAAGATTACGCGATGAAATCCTATTGGAAAGCTGCGGAAGTTAATCCGGAACTAAAAGATCCGCTAAAGGAGTTGGGCGGCATTTATTACAACGATCATCGCAATGACAGTGCGCTATATTATTTCAAACGGGTGCTTGTTCTTGATTCTGCAGATCAAAAAGCAATTGAAATTGAGAAATACCTTGAAGGAATATCGAAATAATCTTTTTAAAACTTCAAACTAATCTGTCCCAAAATATTTATTCCTGATTGGGGGTAATAATAATTTTCCGCAATTTCCTTTGCTCCATAAATATAACTGTAAGTATATCCGTTTGACTCGTAGAGGTGGCTGAAAATATTATTTGCTAAAATTCCAAACCCGATTTCTTTTATAAGTTTTGTTTTCAAAATGTAACCTAACTGGAGGTCACTTATCGAATACGGTTTTAGTTTTTTTGTATGGTCTGAAGTATTATCCAAATATTGTTTACCAACATATTTTGTAATGAAATGTACTGTTAAATGTTTCAATGTCACATAACTAATATCGGCTGCCGCAATTATGCAAGATGAAAAAGCAATATCCGTATTACTAAATTTTTTTTCCAGCTGAGTACCATCATCATAGTTATCAATGTATTGATTGAAAATTTTTATTTTATTACGGCTATAGGTTGCGTTGGCTGCTAAATTTATTTTATTAATGGGCTGCCATTTTACTTCTGCTTCTATTCCTTCACGGTAACTTTTGTCAACGTTTGTTCGCGTATAGTTACCAACGTCATTCACCTTCCCCGTTACTACAAGCTGATTTTTATAATTCATAAAATAATAATTGAAAGTCACTGCAAAATTATTCTTCTGCAAACGGTACCCGCATTCCATGTCCTGCATGTTTTCGGCTGCAGGTCTGCTCAAAGGTGACGAATCCACATAATCATCACGCGAAGGTTCTTTATTGCCAATGCTTATAGATATATAAGTACTCTGTTCATTATTTAGTTTCCAGTTAATCCCAAGCTTTGGATTTGCAAAATTTAATTCAACGTTTTGCGGAACGTAGTTAAGGTTTTGATCAAAGCCTGAAAAAGCATAACCGATTTTTCGATATTGTAAATCAGCGAATAAATTTGTTTTACTACTCAGATCATAAATTACTTTTCCGAAAATATTAAAATCGGTTTTCAAAGCAGAATTGGTTTCATAACGATAAGGGAATTCTAAAAACGGAAAATATTGCGCTGAAATAATTTCATCAAAATGATCTCCTGCATATTGATTCCATCCTCCGCCAAGTGTGGCTGAAATTTTTTTATGCGAATCGTAATTCAATGAATACGTTACCCCGTAAAAATCATTGTCTAACCATTTTCTTCTTACAAGGCTTGTTGAGGTAACAGTATCGTTGACAATAATCGCATCAGGCAAACCATAGTTTGCAAAATAATCTTGTTTCTTGTATTCTTCATAATATCCTTTCCCCTTTGTATAATGCAATGATGTATTAAACGTAATATTATCATTCAATGCAAGTGAATAATGTAATTGATAATTATCCTGCTGGTAATCATCCACCTGGTTTTTATAAGTATAATAATTATAAGTCCTACCTGAAGTCAAAAGATTGAGCGAATCTTCAGCATCTAAATAATTCCGCTGGACATAATCGTTCATTCCCTGCACATCATTATTGATTCTTGATTCAGGAGTACCAAACCATGACTGGTAAGTGGTTTCTTTTCCGGAAAAAATGTTTAAACGGATAATGGATTTTTTTCCGTAATAACCTTCAGAAATATAAATGGATTTTAAGTCGGAAGTACCACGATCAACATATCCGTCAGAATTAATTTTTGACAAACGTGCATCAAATGTCCAATGATTGTTTAATAATCCTGTTCCAAAAAGAATATTGTTTTTCAAGGTTCCGAAAGAACCGGCAGTATAATTGCCTTCAAGATAAGGTTCACTTCTTAACTGGTTTGTCTGAATGTTAATGCTGCCGCCAAAAGCTCCGGCTCCGTTAGTTGAAGTTCCGATTCCTCTTTGTATCTGCAGATTGTCAATGGAGGAAGCAATGTCGGGCAAATCCACCCAATACAATTGTTGTGATTCCGCATCATTAATCGGTACATTATTGATTGTTACATTTATTCTTGTTGCATCGCTTCCGCGTATGCGAATTCCCGTATAGCCAACACCGTTACCCGCATCAGAAGTAACCACAACAGACGGTGTCATTGCCAGAATAAAAGGGACATCCTGTCCGAAATTTCTTTTTTCTATTTCAGATTTATCAAGATTCTTATACGCCATTGCGGATTTCTCATTAGCGCGTGTTGCAGAAATAATAACTTCATCAGCAAGTACTGTTGATTTTGCAAGTGCAAAATCAACAGTTGTATATTCTTTCGCATCAATTTCTTTTTCTGCTGTTTGATATCCGATGTATGAAACTGTAATTTTATTTTTTCCTGTTTTAATATTTTTCAAAATAAATTTTCCGTCATTGTCAGAAACTGAAGTTAAAAAAGAATTTTCAATCATTAAGGAAGCACCTGGTAATAGCTTACCTGTGCTGCTGTCCTTTACAATTCCGGAAATAGAAATTTGAGCAAAAACAAAACACGGCAGCAACATTAAAATTAAAAAGTAAATTTTTTTCATCTCAATTATCATTTAGATTTTACACACTGCAACAAGGGGTATTATTGCGCTCTTAAAAAAAGTAGTTACCTTCATTCCTTTCGCAGGCATTATCCTGATCAGGTTCAATGGGTATGATCTCAGAATCCCGATAACAATCGGAATACACCCCGTAAAATCATAACAAAGGTATTGAAAAAATTTCGTTTAGCATAAAATTTAAAGTGCAAAATGTAAAAATCTAAAATGTAAAACTACTTTTGGTTTATGGAATGGTATGTTTATGTATTGGCAATAGCTGGAGGAATAACGGCTGGCATAATTAATACCCTTGCAGGCAGCGGTTCGCTCATTACATTGCCGCTTCTTATTTTTCTTGGATTACCTGCAAACATTGCCAACGCAACGAACAGGGTAGGAGTGTTATTTCAAAATATAGTTGCTGTTTTTTCTTTAAAGAAAAGCAGCAGTTTAAAAACAACTGATACATTGTGGTTGGTAATTCCTTCAGTCTTCGGTGGCATAGCCGGAGCTTATTTTGCTCTTGATATGGATGAAAAAACAATCCGGCAAATTATCGGGGCGGTCATGATCATTATGCTTTTTTTAGTAATTTTTAATTCCGAAAAATGGCTGCGTGAACATTCTGAAAATGGGAATAAGCATAAAAATCCGCGTATGATCTTCCTGTTCTTTATTATAGGAATTTATGGAGGATTTATACAAGTGAGTGTGGGAATTTTTTTATTGTCGGCTTTAGTGCTTTTGTTAAAACACAATTTTAATCGTGCAAATTTTTTAAAAAATCTTTTAGTGCTTTGTTTAACGCTCCCGGCATTTATAATTTTTATCATCCATGACCAAATGAACTGGTCGCTTGGAATCCTGATGGCATCAGGTCAAAGCTTTGGTGCATGGCTCGCTGCAAAATTTGCAACTCAATTTAAAGATGCAAATTTCTGGATAAGGAGATTACTGATTGTTGTAATCATCATTTCAATTATTGAATTATTTGATTTGAGAAAAATGATTTTCGCTAACTGAACTTTATTTTTTCAATTGCATTTAAAGCATTATAAAAACGTTCTTCATTGATGCCCGAGATAATTTCATAATTGAATTTTCTTGATTCAATTTCTTTCATATAAAGTTCGAAAAAATAACCTCTTCTGTGCGGATTTTCGCGCACAGGGTCATTTTCCCACGGCAAATCAGGCGTGGTAAGCAGGTATAAATCATATTTTTTTTCTTCTATTTTTTCTTCTACCCAGCCAGGACAAGCCCCAAACACATCTTCATACCAAATTTTTGCAATGATAAGTTCGGTGTCAACAAACAAAAATTTATGTGCTTTCAACATCATCTCTTCTTCAATTTTAATTTGCTCAATTGCAATCCGCAATATATCAGCTGATGTATAAGGCCGATTTAATTTTTTCATATACCCACGCGCGTATTCCGGAACCCAAAGTGTTTTATAATGTTCCCCAAGAAGTTTACATAGTGTTGTTTTCCCTGATGATTCGGGGCCTATCAATGCGATGCGATTTATTTTTTCAGAGTGCATTCGACTGCTTCACATATGATTTTTTCCATTGATACCATCCTCTTATAGCCATTAAAAAATATATAATTGATAAAATTGAGTAAAAAGGCATTTCTTTCAGATAATAAATAATGATGTATATGGGGTTGGCGATTATCCATAAGAGCCAATTTTCGATTTTTCGTTTAGCAATGAGCCATTGTGCTATAAAACAAATTACTGTTGCTGCGGAATCCCAAAAAGGAAAAGTTGCTTTGCTGAAATTTTTTAAAATATAACCCATAGCTAAAGAACCAGCTATTAAAATAATTGATAGTGATAGATAACATTTTTTTTCTATAACTGATACTTTAAAAATTGAGGTATCATTTCCCCTGCTCCATTTTATCCATCCCGCTACCAGAAGAATAAAATATACTATTTGCTGCAAAGTATCGGCAAAAAGAGCTTTATTAAATACTAAATAAGCCGTTATGAGCACATTGATAATTCCAACCGGAAAACACCAGATATTTTCTTTTATAGTCAGCCAAACACCAGCAACCCCAAAAACAAATCCTATAATTTCAACAGGCGACATTTTTTAACAAATCTATTTTTGTACTTAAAGGAGTATAATATTAATTGTTAATTATAAAGTTTAATAGTTTTTTCCCTTGACTTAAATTTTAGAATGGGTTTTAATGAGAATAAATAAATTGTAATATTTGTAGAAGAGTTTAAATTTGACCAACAGCAGCTTTTAAATAATTTATGGAACTTGATAACTATAACCGTATCATCGAAGCACTTGAAGTTCACTATTACAAAGCAAGTATTCACGAAGTAATTCAGCCTGTGCAGTTAACCAATACAAAGGAACAGAAAAATATTTTGGTTCAATCCAATTCCAGAACCTTTTATGTCGGCACGGAAAACAGGATCATGAAAAACGGTGATTTTTTTACCTTCTGATCAGCCGATTTATTTTAAGCACGGCAAAAGCTATAAATATTAAAATTTACAATGGTTCGGGCTTTAGGCGATAAAAGTGTTTTTCAATTATAGGTTTTGAAATATTGATACTGACCTTTCTTTTCAATTCTTGAAATGCCCAGTGTCCACATTCCTTATGATGAAGAAATTGCCTTACTTCATGAAAAATATTATTGCAGAAGACAGTAAAAAAAAATAGGAAGCAGTGCTTTAATGCGTTGCCTGCTGAATGAAATGGTGATTCATATTTGCCGCTACATATATAAATGTCCTGAATTCAAAAAAAAATCTCGAAAAGCTGAATTACCTTCTCGACAAAAGATTAATCACGATTATTCAATGCATACAGGACAATATTGGTAAAAATATTTCCAACGAAAAAATTGCTGATGTAGCTTTTGTTTCGTCAGATTATGTCGGGCAGTTTTTTAAAACATTAACAGGAAATAATCTACAGGATTATGTGGAAAACCGAAGGCTCGAATATGCCCATTTTCTTTTAAGGACATCCAATAAAAAAGTGCAGGGAATTGCTCACAAAATGGGTTTTAAAGACATGCATACTTCAGCCAGATTCAAAATGAAATTCAATGAGAATGCATTGGCTGTCCGTAAAGCGAGGCACTCCTCAGTTTAAATTTTGTGAATAGCTACTGAGATAGTTTTTAAAAGTTCGGAATCTTTTTCAATCGCATTTCCCACAACAACTATATCCGCTCCCGCTTTGCATGTGGCAACAGCTTTTTCAGGAGTTCTTATCCCCCCGCCTATAATTATAGGAAGCGAAACATTTTTCCTTATACTTTCAATCATCTTTTCACTGATAGGGTTTAACGCACCGCTTCCGGCATCCATGTAAATAGTTTTTAAACCAAGCATTTCTCCTGCTACAGCCGTGCAAACTGCAATCTCATTTTTATCTGCCGGTATCGGGCGCGTATTACTCATATACTGAACAGTAGTAAAATTCCCGCTTTCAATAAGCATATAACCTGTTGCAATTGTTTCAAGATTATTTTCTCTCAATATAGGTGCAGCAATAACATGTTTGCCAATAAGGAGATCAGGGTTTCTTCCCGAAATGAGTGATAAAAGAAGAATGGCATCTGCACGCTTATTAATCTGCATCGTATTTCCCGGAAAAAGCACTACCGGAATTTTGCAATTGCCTTTTATTTTTTCAATGCAGTTATCCAGGTTTCCGTTTGTAAGCAAACTGCCTCCCACAAAAATATAATCCACCCCGCAATCTTCAGCCGCCTTTGCCAGATCCTCAGATTTAACATCATCAGTCTTATCAGGATCAACTAAAACAGCAAATTGTTTTTTGCCAGCTTTTCTTTTGCTCTCTATTTCAGAATAAACATTCAAGGGGTTTGAGGTTTAAAGTTTAAAGTTGTTAACTTTGTCTATTGTTCATTTCATTTGTCTGTTCTTCAATTTTCCACCGCATACACCATCATCAACTCCCCAAGCCGTTCCCACCAGACAGGATACGCGCAAGTTATAATATTTTTATTTATTGTCACAAATGTTTCACCTTTTTCTGTGTAATCAAACGGGTTTACCTCAAGCATTTTCCTGAATTCTATTCCGCCTTCAGCGTAAATTTTAAACGCGCTTTCTTTCGCTCCCCAAATTATAAATAGCTTTTCAAGTGAATCATTTCCTTTTGTCCATTCATTTTCTTTCTCACTCAAAAACTTATGCTTTATTTTTTCAATCCGTGGGGCTGTAATTTCAATATCAATTCCCACCTTCTTTTTATTATGTACAATAACAGCCACAAACTGTTTAGTATGTGAAATGGAAATATGCTTTTTAATTCCATTCAAATGTGGCTTCCCGTATTCATCATAATCAAGCAGAATTTTTTCATCGGTTTTTAAAAGTTGTTTCAGCAACAATCGAATCGTAATCCATTCCAGTTGTCGTTTAACAGTCTTCTTCTCCACCTCCTTCAATTCATTTTCATTGATGTGGCTTGTTTCCAAAAGTTCTTCCAGCGTTTCGGTAATTTCCCAAATGCAAAGCCTGCATTCTTCATAAAAAGCGTTGTCATAATATAAAGGCATTGCTTAAATCGTAATAATTTCGTTATTCGTACCGTTATTTGCCTGTTAAACCCCTATTTAATACCTTTGCACAAAAATCAACAAAAATGTCAAATACAACAGTAGAAAAATTCGTAAAATTCAAAGTAAAAGATATTTCTTTAGCCCAATGGGGTCGCAAAGAAATCAAATTAGCCGAAGACGAAATGCCTGGCTTAATGGCTCTGCGTGAAGAGTTTGGGAATTCAAAACCTTTAAAAGGAGCGCGCATTGCCGGATGTCTTCACATGACCATCCAGACTGCAGTTTTAATCGAAACCCTCACGGAGCTTGGCGCTGAAGTTACTTGGTCGTCTTGTAACATATTCTCCACTCAGGACCATGCCGCTGCAGCAATTGCCGCCAACGGAATTTCCGTTTACGCCTGGAAAGGCATGAATGCCGAAGAATTTGACTGGTGCATTGAGCAAACTCTCTTTTTCGGAGAAGATCGTAAACCCCTCAACATGATTCTTGACGATGGCGGTGATTTAACCAACATGGTTTTCGATAAATATCCCGAACTCATACAGGGCTTAAAAGGACTGAGCGAAGAGACCACAACTGGTGTGCTCCGCCTCTACGAACGCTAACAGAAAGGAACACTTCCCATTCCTGCCATAAACGTAAATGATTCTGTTACCAAATCTAAATTCGATAATAAATATGGCTGTCGCGAATCACTTGTAGATGCAATCCGCCGTGCAACAGATTTAATGCTCGCCGGTAAAGTAGCCGTGGTAGCAGGTTTCGGGGATGTAGGCAAAGGCTCTGCTGAATCTTTGAAAGAAGCAAAGGTGCGTGTGATTGTAACTGAAATCGATCCTATCTGTGCGCTTCAGGCTGCTATGGAAGGATATGAAGTAAAGAAAATGGACGATGCAGTGAAGGAAGCAGATATCATTGTGACTGCTACCGGTAACCACAACATTATACTGGGCCGTCATTTCAAAGCGATGAAGCACAATGCAGTTGTTTGCAACATCGGTCACTTCGACAATGAAATCGATATGGCCTGGTTGAACAAGAATTACGGAAATACAAAAGACATCATCAAGCCACAGGTTGATAAATATACGCTCG
>JBDSOU010000180.1:0-3877 GCA_039914625.1 Bacteroidia bacterium
GAAAATTAATCAAAGAGCATATTGAACCAGATTTTGAATTGTAAAATAGCAACTCTATTTTTCTTTAATTAAATGGAATGGCAAACATTGCTATTATACCGGCACGCGGAGGAAGCAAAAGAATTCCAAAAAAGAATATTCGGAATTTTTTAGGCAAACCAATTATTTCTTATTCAATACAAGCTGCTATTGATAGCAATCTGTTTGAGGAAATAATGGTTTCTACTGATGACAATGAAATAGCTGAATTCGCAGTTAAGTCAGGAGCTAAAGTACCCTTCATGCGTTCAGAAAAAAATGCTGATGATTTCGCATCAACATCAGATGTTCTTACAGAAATAATAAATAAATACAAAGAAAAAAATATTGAATTTGAAAACGGTTGTTGCATTTATCCGGCAGCCCCTTTTATTCAGGTTAAACATTTGGTTGAAGGCTATCAACTTTTAACTGTAAAAAATTTAGATACTGTTTATTCTGCAGTTGAGTATTCTTACCCAATCTGGCGTGGCTTAACAAGGAATGAAAATGGGAAAGTACAAATGCTGTGGTCTGAATATTTGAATGCCAGATCGCAGGACTTAGAAAAAATTTATCATGATGCCGGGCAATGGTATTGGTTTAATATGAAAGCATTTGTTATTCAAAAAAAATTATTTACTGATAATTCATCCTTCATTGAATTGCCGGAAACAGAAGTACAAGATATTGATACCGAAAAGGATTGGGTTATTGCGGAAATGAAATACAAAATTATGCATGGACAAACGTAGAGTGCTGTTTCGTAGTGATGGCGGAACCTCAATAGGAATGGGACATGTTTCACGCTGCATTGCACTTGCAGATATGCTCAAAAATAAATTTAATATTACATTCGCCATACAGGAAACGGCAGAAAGTATTTTCGATACAATTCAAACAGTAACTAATGAAATTATTACGTTACCTCAAACAAATAATTATACGGAAGATTCAATAAATTTTTCACAACATTTGAAAGCTGATGATATAGTTGTATTGGATGGGTACAATTTTAAAACAGATTACCAGAAAACCATTAAAGAAAAAAAATGCAAATTGATTTGCATTGATGATTTACATGCATGGCATTTTGTTGCAGATGCTGTGATTAATCATGCAGCAGGAATTGATAAATCGGTTTATTCAGCAGAACAGTATACCAACTTTAATTTAGGTTTAGATTATGTATTACTCCGAAAACCTTTTTTAGAATCTACAACTACTCAGAGAAAAATATATGAAGTAAAAAAAGTATTCATCAGCATGGGAGCGGCAGATGTAAACAATCTTACCCAAAAGTTTACAGAGGCATTGTTGAAGATAAAAAAAATTGAAGAAATTTATTTATTGCTTAGTTCTATCAATCCGAATTTAAGAAGTATTGAAAATATTATTCAGGAAAATAAACAGGCAAACATTGTCAAACATTTTGATATCGGAGCAGAAGAATTAAAAGAGTTAATAAAAACCTGCGATATTGCAATTTGTCCCGCAAGCACCATTTCGCTTGAATGTTGTGCAGTTGGAATCGGATTGGTTTCCGGTTTCACGAGTGAAAATCAATTGGGAATTTTGAATGGTTTGAAAGAAAATAATGCAGCAATTGATTTAGGAGACATGAATATTCTAAGTGTCGAAGAGCTTAAAAATAAATTAGAGGAAATTACTTTACAAGAGGCCTCAATTAATGAGCTGATTAATAAACAGGGAAAAATGATTGATGGAAAATCATCTGAGAGATTATTAAATGTTTTTGAAAAACTTGGAAAAGAAAAATTGTATTTTAGATTTGCTGAAGAAGCAGATGTTGATTTATATTTTCAATGGGCAAATGACCAACTGGTTCGCAAAAATTCATACAATCAAAATCTTGTTTTATATGACGAGCATGTGAAATGGTTTCATTTGAAATTAGCTTCAAGTGAGTGCAAATTTTATTTGTTTTTTGATGAACAGGAGAATCCTGTCGGGCAAGTCAGAATTGATAAAAACTTAAATGGAATTGTGATTGGAGTTTCAATTGACAAAAATTTCAGGGGTAAATCTTATGGAGTTGTAATGCTTAAATTAGCAACAAATGATTATCTGGAGAGAAATCCTGATGCAATAATTACAGCCTATATAAAATATGAAAATGCAGCTTCAATAAATATTTTTATGAAAGCAGGATTTAATAACGAAAAAATTGTTACGATTCACGGAAACAAAAGTTATAAGGTGTATAAAACCTTGATTTGATAATGAATGATATTAAAATAGGTAATCATTTAATAGGAAAGGATCATTCACCTTTTATCATTGCTGAAATGAGCGGCAATCATAACCAATCGCTTGATCGCGCATTGGAATTGGTGGATGCAGCAGCTCATGCAGGTGCTCATGCATTAAAATTGCAAACTTATACAGCAGACACCATTACCCTAAAAGGTATTTATACTATCAATGATAAAAACTCATTGTGGAATGGTAAAGATTTATATGATTTATACTCAATTGCGCATACACCTTGGGAATGGCACAAGGAGATTTTTGAAAGAGCAAAAGAAAAAGGATTAACGGCATTCAGTTCACCGTTTGATTTAACAGCAGTTGACTTTCTTGAAAAACTAAATGTGCCATGCTATAAAATTGCTTCATTTGAAAATACCGATCATATATTGTTAAAAAAAGTTGCACAAACAGGCAAGCCTGTAATTATAAGTACAGGTATTTCAAATATTGTTGACATAGTAGAATCGGTTGAAGTGTTGAGAAAAAACGGATGCAAAGAAATTATTCTTCTCAAATGTACGAGTACTTATCCTTCCTCCCCTGAAAACACAAATCTTCTGACCATTCCTTATTTAATGGAAAAATTTAATTGTAATGTTGGTTTATCAGATCATACAATGGGAATCGGAGTTTCAGTTGCGGCAGTTGCATTAGGTGCAAGGGTGATAGAAAAACATTTTACACTTCAGAGATCGGATGGAGGAGTGGATGCTGCTTTCAGCATGGAACCTGCAGAAATGAAATTATTAGTTGATGAATGTCAAAAAGCATTTTGTGCTCTTGGAAAAATTCAAACTGAAGTTCAACCGGCAGAAGAAAAAAGTTTATTCTTCAAACGTTCATTGTATGTTTCAGAAGACATTAACGAAGGGGAGATTTTTACCGAAGAAAATGTTCGTTCTATTCGCCCTTCACTTGGGCTGAATACAAAATATTACCTGGATGTGTTAGGGAAAAAAGCCAAAATGAATATCAAAAAAGGAACTCCGTTAAGTTGGGAAATGTTGTAATTGCAACTTTGGATTTGTATGGGAAATTAAAAACATATTTGCAGCAATTTTGTTTCTGCATTTCAAGTGGAGGAAATCAATTTATTAAATAAAGCAAAGGCAATAGAGGAGCTTGCTCACAAAGCAGAGTATAAATTAAATTCTCCTTATGTGACTTCCAATATTTATGGATTCGGAAAACACCTTAAGGAATATGGTTTTTTCCCCGATTCACTTCCTATTTGCATATACATGGATCATGGAATTACATTTGCCGACAAAATTCCTCCGCATGAAATTAATAATGATGCTCCATGCATGTTTAAATTTTCCCCCAGGCTTGTTAAAATTTATAAATCAGTTTCTGATAAACCATGTTACCCGCTTCCGTCCCCTTACGTTTTTTACAGGAGAAAAAATAAAATAACAGTTAACCAAAACGCTAAAGGAACTGTTGTTTTCCCTGCTCACTCTACTCCTGATTTAGATAACCTGACTAATTGGGAAGAATATGTTTTCGAATTAAATCAACTTCCTGTGGAATATAAACCATTAACAATTTGTTTGCATGAAACTGATATTAAAAAAGGATTGCA
>JBDSOU010000096.1:0-15694 GCA_039914625.1 Bacteroidia bacterium
CCCTCCTTTTCTCCCTAACTCTCCTCGAGGTCTGTCATTCCGAATGAAGAAGCGTAATGAGGAATCTCAAAATAGAATAAAATGAAAATTCATCAGTATTATATTTACATCGTTAGTAATAAGGGTAATAATGTAATTTACATTGGTGTCACGAATGACTTAGTCAGAAGGGTACATGAGCATAAAAAAAAACTTATAGAAGGCTTTACATCAAAGTATAATGTGGACAAATTGGTTTACTTTGAAACGTTCGATTTTATTGATTTGGCAATTGCAAGAGAAAAACAACTGAAAGGATATTCGAGAACGAAGAAGGATATGCTCGTTAATCAATTCAATCCCGAATGGAAAGAATTATACGATAAGGGTAAAATTGAAAGCCCGAAATAAAATAATAAAAATTCAGGCTGTCATTCCGAACGCAGTGAGGAATCTCATACAGTTAAAATACCAGGCAATGTCATTCCGAACGCAGTGAGGAATCTTATTCAATAAGTGAAAAGGAAAATGAAAATTCAGATTTATTACATTTATTTTCTTGCTAACAAAAACAATAATGTAATTTACATTGGTGTCACGAATGACTTAGTTAGAAGGGTACATGAGCATAAAAAAAAACTTATAGAAGGCTTTACATCAAAGTATAATGTGGATAAATTGGTTTACTTTGAAACGTTCGATTTTATTGATTTGGCAATTGCAAGAGAAAAACAACTGAAAGGATATTCAAGAATAAAGAAGGATGTACTCGTTAATCAATTCAATCCTGAATGGAAAGAATTATACGATAAGGGTAAAATTGAAAGCCCGAAATAAAATAATAAAAATTCACAATAAGCAACTATGAAAAAGACAACAATCATTTTTCTCCTTCTCATTGCAGGAACATCGTTACAAACACACGCCCAAAAGCAAGGTCCGGAACTCATCGACTCCCTGCAAACCGCCCTAAAAAACTACAATGCCACTCGCACCGAGTTGAATAAAACCGGCTACGATATTACTGATACCAACCTGGTAAATATTTTAAATAAATTAAGTTGGGAGCTAATGAATACAGGCGACCACGCCAAAGCAAAACAAGATGCCGGTGATGCCCTGGCTATCTCCGAAAAAATTGATTTTAAAAAAGGAAAGGCAAATTCTTACAACACCATCGGAATTATTTATATTCAACAAGGCAATTATCAGGAAGCTTTGAAAAATCATTTAGCTTCTCTGAAGATAAGAGAGGAAACCGGAAACAAAAAAGGAACCGCTTCTTCTTTCACCAACATCGGACTTATTTATTTTAAACAAGGCAACTATCCCGAATCATTGAAAAACCATTTTGCTGCTTTGAAGGTAAGCGAAGAAATAGGAGACAAATATGGAATCGCTGGTTCTTACAACAACATCGGTATTAGTTATTTTAAACAAGGCAACTATCCCGAAGCATTGAAAAATCAATTCGAAGCATTGAAAATAAGAGAGGAAATAGGCGATAAAAAAGGAATCGCTTCTTCTTACAACAACATCGGACTTATTTATTTTGAACAAGACAAATATCCCGAAGCATTGAAAAATCATTTTGCTGCTTTGAAAATATATGAAGAAGCCGGAGACAAACTCTCAATCGCTATCAATTACAGCAACATCGGAAGAATTTATGGGGAACAAGGCAACCATCAGGAAGCATTGAAAAAATATTATGCTTCATTAAAGATAAGAGAGGAAATTGGAGACAAAGAAGGAATCGCTGCCTCTTTTATCAATCTTGGTGAGGCAAATATCAAGCTCAGGAAATTTACAGAAGCAAAAAAGTACCTCGATGATGCCCTTGCGATTTCAAAAGAAATTGGAATTAAAGATGGAATTAAAGATAGTTACAGCGGTCTGACAAAGCTGGACAGCGCATCAGGAAATTGGAAAGATGCGTATATACATCATAAATTATTTATTCTTTACCGTGACAGTTTGGTGAATGAAGAGAACACAAAAAAAACGGTTCAGTCGCAAATGCAATATGAGTTTGATAAAAAAGAACTAACCACCAAAGCCAATCAGGAAAAGAAAGATGCAGTGCAGCAAGCCGAATTGCAAAAGCAAAAAGTTATCCGCAATTCATTTATTGGCGGTGCAGCATTGTTACTGCTTCTGTTGTTTGGTTTGGTTAACCGTTATCGTTTTAAACAAAAAGCAAATAAAGAACTTGTGGTTGCTTACGATAATTTAAAAGCCACACAACAGCAATTGGTGCAAAGCGAAAAGATGGCTGCCTTTGGTGTGATGGCTTCGCGCGTTGCACACGAAATACAAAACCCGCTCAACTTTGTAAATAATTTTTCAGAGCTCTCACAAGAACTTGCTCATGCTATTGCAAACGCAAAAACCGATGAGGAAAAAAAGGAAGCAGTAAATAGTTTAACTGCAAATCTTGAAAAAATAAATCATCACGGAAAACGTGCTGACACCATTATAAAACAACTGCAGGAGCATACACGGGCTGGAACTGCGAATGAGTTTTTTGAAAAGGAGAATGAAACAAAAAGAAATTCCTCACTGCGTTCGGAATGACAGAAAAGTTTGTGGGATAAGGGAAAAGGATGGCGCGCTTCGCGCGCCCTCCTTTTCCCCCAACTCTCCGAGAGTTCTGTCATTCCGAATGAAGCGAAGAGTAATGAGGAATCTCAAAATAGAATAAAATGAAAATTCATCAGTATTATATTTATATCGTTAGTAATAAGAATAATAATGTAATCTACATTGGTCTCACGAATGACTTAGTCAGAAGGGTACATGAGCATAAAAAAACCCATAGAAGGCTTTACATCAAAATATAATGTGGATAAATTGGTTTACTTTGAAACATTCGATTTTATTGATTTGGCGATTGCAAGAGAAAAACAACTGAAAGGATATTCGAGAACGAAGAAGGATATGCTCGTTAATCAATTCAATCGTGAATGGCAAGAATTATACGATAAGGGTAAAATTGAAAGCCCGAAATAAAATAATAAAAATTCACAATAAGCAACTATGAAACAGTCAATTCTCCTATTCATCATCCTAAGTGTGGGAACATCTTTACAAACACACGCCCAGAAGGAAGGTCAGGACATTATTGACTCCCTGCAAACCGCCATGAAAAATTATAATGCCACACGCACAGAGCTGAATAAAACCGGCTATGATATTACCGATAGTAACCTGGTAAATATTTTAAATAGTTTAAGCTGGGAGTTAAAGAACACAGGAGACTACGTAAAAGCCAAACAAGATGCAGATGATGCCCTGGTTATATCTCAAAAAATTAATTTTAAAAAAGGAACAGTTAAGGCATACAATATCATCGGAAATATTTATATGGAGAAAGGTAACTACCCGGATGCTTTGAAAAATCATATTGCTTCTTTAAAAAGTAGTAAAGAAATAGGGGACAAAAAAGGTATAGCTACTTCTAACTACAACATCGGTATAATCTATTATAAGCAAGGCAATTACCCCGATGCCTTGAAAAATTATTTAAATAGTTTGAAATATTTTGAAGAAATTGGATTCAAAAAAGGAATAGCTGCTTCTTATAGTGTCCTTGGAATTATTAATCAGGCCCAAGGCAATTACTTAGATGGCTTGAAAAATCATTTTGCTTCTTTAAAAATTAACGAAGAAATAGGAGACAAAAACGGAATTGCTAATACTTACACCAACATTGGAATTATTTATAGTAAGCAAGACCATTATCCCGATGCATTGAATTTTTTCTTTATTTCTTTAAAGATAAGAGAAGAAATAGGAGACAAAAAGGGAGTTGCTGATTCTTACGGTAACATCGCAACTATTTATTTTGAACAAGGTAATTACCTTGATGCTTTTAAAAATGATTTTGCTGCTTTAAAAATAAGAGAAGAAATTGGAGACAAGCAAGGAATTACTGTTTCTTTTAACAATCTTGGTGAGGCAAATATCAAGCTCAAAAAATATACAGAAGCAAAAAAGTACCTTGACAAGGGGCTTTCGCTTTCAACAGAAATAGGAAGCAAAGATGATATTAAAACAAGTTATGGCCACCTGGCAGTTTTGGACAGTACCATCGCAACCTCACCACTAACCACTCAGCTACAAAAAGGCGAGCATTGGAAAAATGCCTACCTGCATCATAAATTATTTATTCTTTACCGTGATAGTTTAATAAATGAAGAGAGCACCAAAAAACAAACTCAAACTGAAATGCAATATGAATTTGATAAAAAAGAAATAACCACCAAAGCAAATCAGGAAAAGAAAGATGCAGTGCAACAAGCCGAACTGCAAAAGCAAAAAGTTATCCGCAATTCATTTATTGGCGGAGCAGCATTGTTACTGCTTCTGTTGTTTGGAATGGTTAACCGTTATCGTTTTAAACAAAAAGCAAATAAAGAGCTTGTGGTTGCTTACGATAATTTAAAAGCCACTCAACAGCAATTGGTGCAAAGCGAAAAGATGGCTGCCTTTGGTGTAATGGCTGCGCGCGTTGCACACGAAATTCAAAACCCACTCAACTTTGTAACTAATTTTTCAGAGCTTTCTAAAGAACTTGCTCATGATATTGCACAAGCAAAAACCGATGAAGAAAAAAAGGAAGCGGTAAATACTTTAACAGCAAATCTTGAAAAAATAAATCATCACAGCAAACGTGCTGACACGATAATAAAACAACTACAGGAACATACACGGGCTGGAACTGCTAATGAGTTTTTTGAAAAAGATAAACGGAATTGAATCCCGAATCCTGACAGGTTAGCGAAGCTTGCTGTAAGGTTGTAAATTATAAACCTGTAAGGAGAAAAAAAACTACCTGACAGGATTTTTTAATCACGTAAAAAATATTCTCTGAACAGTCCAGAAGGTTGCGATAAGGGCAATCATTGCGGATAAAGGATATACGATACGTTGGCGATACCAGATTTCTTTTGAGAACCATTTTCCTATGAGCGCATACGCAATAAGAATGACGGTTATTTGACCTAACTCGACTCCGACATTAAAAGAAATGAGGGAAGTGTAAAAAGTATTTCGGGGCAAGCCGATTTCATTGAGCGCGTTGGCAAAGCCCATTCCGTGAATCAATCCGAATGCAAAAACTAAAGCGTACCTCCATGGCTTTAATTCACCGATAAAAATATTTTCGAGCGCGACAAAAACTATAGATATGGCAATAATGGGTTCTATAATTCTTGATGGGGGAATAATAATTCCTTTAGATGAAAGTATGAGTGTAATGGTATGTGCAACTGTAAAACAGCTTGCCTGCATGATGACTGATTTGATGCGGGGATCTAATAAAAACAACCCGAGTATAAAAAGAATATGGTCAAAACCTTCAGGTATTATATGCTGAAATCCAAGCCAGGTATAATAAGAAATTACATTGCCGACAGGTTTGACTTCCATGCTGTAATTGATGGTATGCGCGAAAAGATTAGTGCAACTGAAAAGCAGCAGCAAAAAAAACAGGATGAAAGATTTTGATTTGTAAAATTCTTTCATCGCGAAGCAAGATTATTTTTGTTTGAATCAAGTGTGTAAGCAACTGTATCAAGCGTTGGATTTGTTTTAAGAGCTACAGCGAGGTATTTATTTCCGATGTCTTCATAGTTGTTTGCCTTAAAAATGAGTCCGGCTTTGTACCACAATTCTGCATTTTTAGATTTTGTGCTAAGCGCTTTTAAAATATGAATTCGTGCATTGTTGTAATCCGAGGAATTGTAATATGCCCATCCAAGTACTTCGTTCACATCTATATTATCGGGTCTGCGTTCGTATTCTGCAATTGCATTGTTCAGTGCTTTGTCGTTCTCATGCATGGAAGTATATACCATTGCCAGCTCGCGGTCAATATTATGTCCTATTCCGTTTTCCTCTGATGTGGGATGCTTGTGCTTCATCAATAAATCCAAAGCAGTTTGAAATTCTTTATCGGATTTTTCTTTTTCATTCGTTTTACGATACAACAATGCAAGCTCATGGTGAAAAGAATAATCCTGCATTGCACTGGAAGCATTCGTATAATATTGTATCGCCTCCGCGTAATTTTTTCTGGCTTTTTCAATTCTCCCCATTCCTGCAAGTGCCGGAGCGAAATTTTGGCGGTTGGTTAATGCCTGCTGATAATATGCTTCTGCGGTTTGTTGATTGCCTGTTATTTCATACAACCTTCCGAGATACGATCTTACCCATTCTGTTTGTTCCAATCCGGGGTAACCGGCTTCAAGTGCAAGCTTCATGGCATCAATGGCCCCAGGATAATCACCGAGAATTTCGCGCAAATAAGAAATGCGTGAGTACGAACGAATGTCAGGACGAATGCTAACCATTTTATCACCGGTTTTAATGGCTTCATCATATTTTCCCAGTTCCACCATAGCATCGCACTCCACACCGTAGATGTAAGAATTGTATGGATTTATTTTTATTGCATCACGAGTTGTTATCAATGCTTCAGCAAACTGGTGAGCGGATGCCTGCAAAGTGGCTTTACAGCAAAGCGCTTCAAAATTTTCAGGATCAGATTTCAACACCTCATTCGTTAATTTAAAAGCAAGCGCATCATAATAATCGTGGTCGCCTGTTACGCGTCCTTCCTGCATGTAAGCCTGCGAAAGTTTCAGCTTTATTTCTGTTTTACCGGGGTTTCTTCTGAGCTGATCTTCCAGCCCTTCAATCGCTTTTTTGGTATTGAGCCACTCTGCAGAAGCGGAGATTTTACCTGTGCGGTCTTTAAGTTTTAAATCGGCAGGCTCTTTTGTGCGGGTCATGAATATTGCTGAAATGAATAAAGCAGCAATTGCAATAAGCACGAAGTATTTTTTTTTCATTTGGTCTTTTAGTTTGTGTTTTGGATTACTTACGTTAATAATTGAAGTATGGATTTTACGGGTATAGAATTCTAATCTACATTTTTAGCTTACTTCTTTTTCTTTTCCCATCTTTGCATTCAAATAATTGAATATTTTTTCCGAATGCCTCCGAAGAATTATACTGAAGAAGAATTAGTGAGCTTGCTGAAACAGAAAGATCAGCAGGCTTTCAGTTATCTTTATGATAATTATTCGTCAGCGCTTTATGGGGTTATTCTTAGGGTATTAAAGCAGGAAGAAGAAACTTCGCAGGATGTTCTGCAGGAATCTTTTGTGAAAATCTGGAAGAACATGGAACATTATGACCGTTCGAAAGGAACTTTGTTTACCTGGATGCTGAATATAACACGCAACACAGCGATTGATAAACTACGCTCAATTAAACGTGTTTCAATCCAATCTATTGATGATAACGTATATGCTGTGGATAAAGAACATAATCATGCTTCAACAGAAGATAAGATTGGTGTGAAAGGAGTTGTTAATAATTTAAAGCCGGAACATAAGATTATTATTGATTTGGCTTACTTTGGCGGTTATACACAGGAAGAAATTTCTGAGAAGTTGAACATGCCATTAGGAACAGTAAAAACGCGTGCAAGAGCAGCATTAATTGAATTACGGAAAATTATAACATAGATTGGACCCGAAAGAATATATAGAATCAGGCATGCTGGAAAGTTATGTGCTTGGTAATTGCACTCCCGATGAAATGCAGGAAGCGGAATGCATGAAGCGTGTATTCCCGGAAGTAAGAAGGGAATTGCTTTCTATACAAGCTTCATTTGAGAGTTATGTAATGGCAAATAAAGTTCAGCCGCCTGCTGCATTGAAATCAAAAATTTTTGAGGTTATTGCGAATGAGGAAAAGCAAGTAAAAAGTGGTGGTGCTAAAGTGATTCCTATTTATGAGTCTTCTAAAAATAAAAACACAGGACTAAAACTTTTAATAGCAGCCGCATTTGGATTACTGGTTATAAGTGCATACATTTCCTATAACTTCAGTGTTCGGAATAATCAATTAAATGAGCATGTGGCTGAACTTACTTCACAACAAGAAGCTGTTCAAAAACATTTTGATGATTTGAATAATAAATTCGAGAATACGCAAAAGCAGTTTGCAGTAGTGAGTAATCCGAATTCTGTTCCGGTTCCAATGAAAGGACTTAAAATTTCACCATCATCACTTGCGACAGTTTTTTGGAATAAACAATCAAAGGAAGTTTACATTGCCGTAAGTTCATTGCCAAAACCACCGGAGGGCAAACAATACCAGCTTTGGGCTTTAAAAGATGGACAGGCAATTGATGCAGGGGTTTTTGATGTTGGAGATTCTGTGGGAATACAAAAAATGAAGATTATTGAAAATGCACAGGGATTTGCAGTTACACTTGAGAAAAAAGGCGGTGTTCCTAAAGCAGAGGGCGAGATGTATGTGCTGGGTAATATCTGATTTCGAAATTAAAAGAGTGTGACCTACTTAAACTGCACATATTAAAATCCTGAATCTGAAATCAGGGTGTAGAAAATATAGAAGTCGAACCGGGGATTTCTTACTTCTAATATGCTATAATAATTAACTATCTACAAATGATCTTCTGCAGTTATTAGTTTAATGGCAAATTTGCTTTAATAAAACTGCTTCTGAAAACCCGGTCGTTGCATTTTACTTTTTTGATATAAAATGCCTGTGAAAATATTTTACAGTAACTGTCAGAACATTATTTTTATTTTGTCCTGAAAGATTTAATATTGTCACAGGACACAAGCGGATCATCTTATTTCAACCACTGAAGCAAGTCGGAGAACATTTCATTGCTTATGGTATGTTCTTCCGGGTATTCTTTATAAGAAAAATTGATGTTCAGTGTTTTCAAAAATGCAGCGGCTTCTCTTGCATTTTGAACCGGTAACACGTTGTCTTTAGTTCCGTGTGAAATAAAAACTTTCAGCTTTTGCAGTTTATCTTTAGATGTAATGAATGGTTTGATCTCTTCCAGCAATCTTCCGCTCATTACGGCAATCCCTTTCACTAAATCAGGTCGTGTTAATGCGATGCTATAGCTCATGATTGCTCCCTGGCTGAACCCGCATAAATAAATTTCGTTCGCATCAGCAGAATATTTTTCCTTTACCTGTGAGATAAATTTTATCAACGTTGCCCTACTGCTTTCTTCCTCCTCAAAATTGAAAACCGGTTTACCTGTTGAGAAATCAAGATGGTACCATGCGTAACTATTGCCTCCTAAGCCGATGGGAGCCCGTGCAGAAATCACTAAATATTTTTCCGGCAAATGATTAGCAAATGAAAATAAATCTTCTTCGTTGCTTCCTACTCCATGCAATAAAATGATTGTCGGGGGATGTGCTGATTGTATTTTTGGTTCTTTTACTAAGTAATGAAGAACACTTGTTGTGTCGCCTGCTTTTGTTGATGGAATCGTTAACATAAAAAATAAAATGGTTGCTGAAATTAGTTTCATACTCAATTACGCCTTGTCAATTTTTACTGATGTCATGGTTAATGAACCTGCAATTGCTTTATCGTTGAACAAAGTAATTTTTTCATTTTCCTCTTTCAGCGCTAATGTATATAGCAGCGGCAAATAATGTTCAGGTGATGGAATGGAAAGTTCAAACGGTTTCCCCTGTGATTTGTAATTAATGAGTGATTGATGATCACCATTGAGAATAAAATTTTTCATTTTCGCTCTTGCTTCCAAAGCCCAGTCAAAACCGTATTCATCAGCATTCAATTTATCCCATGCAGCCATTCCGAGATTGTGAACCATGTTTCCACTGCCGATGATCAGCACTCCTTTCTCACGAAGTGATTTCAGCTCTTTCGCTAACTCATAATGGTATTGTGGCGTTTGATAATAATCCAAGCTCATTTGAATAACGGGAATATCTGCTTTCGGATATAAATGTTTTATCACGCTCCATGCACCGTGGTCAAGCCCCCACTTATCATCCAAACCAACTTCAGTTTTTTTAATAAGTGATTTGGTTTGCTTCGCCAAATCAGGACTTCCCGGTGCAGGATATTGCACATCAAATAACGCCTGCGGAAATCCGCCAAAGTCATGAATGGTCTGCGGTTTTTCCATGACCGTTACAAAAGTGCCTCTTGTTTCCCAGTGTGCGCTCACACATAAAATCGCATTCGGTTTTGAAATTGTTTTGCCGATGTTCCTGAATCCGGTTACAAATTCATTTTCTTCTATGGCATTCATCGGGCTGCCATGACCAAGAAACAGAACGGGCATTTTTTCCGTGCTGCTTAAAGGTGCTGTCATTTTATTTAAAACATTCAGTTTCATTGCTGTTCCTGCTAATGGCAATATTGCGATTGATTTTAGAAATTGTTTCCTATTCATGCCTGCCAAAGCTATGATTAAAAATTATTCAATTGATTTTTTTACAAATTGGATGTACCCATTGATTCGGACGAAGATAAATAAAAAGAGACTGTTGTAAATTTTTATCCGGGGTAGCAGTAAGAATTAAAAACCCCACTCCAAATAACAGAAATTGAAAAAGAAAAATTACTTTTGATTCTAATAAAAACAAAGATTTTTGCAATTGAGACAAAGGTTCCTGCAATTGAAATAAACTTTCTTTTGATTGAAAAAAGACCCCTGTTATGGCATGGACATGGAAGGGTTATTTCACCTTATTTTCAAGCATCGGAACAAACCTGAACTTATCAAGCTCAATGATTTCATGATGCGTTTCATTTTTTTTAATCACTATGGTCATGATTTGTTCATTTAACGGCCCGATGGGTGCAACCATAATGCCCCCGGATTTCAACTGCTTCAAAACTTCTGTAGGAACCGCTCCCACACCGCATGTAATGAGAATTTTATCGAATGGCGCAAACGCAGTAAGCCCTTTAAATCCATCTCCGTAAAAAAGTTTAGCATGACAGCCCATTTCATTTAACAACTTTTTAGTTTTATCAAAAAGAGATTTTTGCCGTTCGACAGAAAATACTTTGGCTCCTGTTTTTTCCAAAATGCAGGTTTGATACCCCGATCCTGTTCCGATTTCCAAAACTTTTTGCCCCTTTTCAATTCCCAAAAGCTGGGTTTGGTAGGCAACTGTATAAGGCTGCGAAATAGTTTGACCGGCTTCAATAGGAAAAGCTTTATCCTGATAGGCAAATTCAAGAAAAGCTTTGTCCATAAAAAAATGCCTTGGGACTTCCGCAAGTGCATTGAGCACTCTTTCATCCTTTATTCCTTTTTTCCTGATTTCCTCAACGAGTTGTCTTCTTAATCCCTGGTGTCGAAAATGATCTTCCATTGCGCAAAGTTATAAAAGAGTTTATCGGATGAATGAAAGTGAAAAAAAATCGGAGTCTTCATTTGGCAGTCAGCAGCAATTTAACCTTCATACGGTTCTATTCTCACGCCTTAAACTTAAAACTCTTAAACCTAAAATCCGTACGTTTGCAAAAAATTTCCTTATGTTAAAAATAGGAGTGACCGGGGTAGGACATTTGGGAAAAATACATTTGAATCTGCTCAAAGAAATTCCGCAATTTAAGCTGGTGGGTTTTTTCGATACTAATGCAGCAACGGCAAAACAGGTTGAGAGTGACTCCGGTGTAAAAAATTTCACTGATTTCAATGATCTTTTAGACCAGGTGGATGCGGTGGCTATTGTTACACCTACTGCTGAACATTATTCAGATGCCCTTAAAGCAATAAAAAGATTTAAGCATGTTTTTGTTGAAAAGCCGATTACAAATACTGTTGAGGAAGCTGAAAGTTTAGCTGAACTTGCTCTGCAAAATAAGGTAAAAGTGCAGACAGGGCATGTGGAACGTTTTAATCCCGCTTTTACAGCAGCCGAGCCTTACATTAAAGAACCAATGTTCATTGAAACGCATCGTTTGGCACAATTCAATCCGCGCGGCACAGATGTTTCAGTAGTGCTTGATCTTATGATACATGATATTGACATTGTATTGAGTGTTGTAAAATCTGCGGTAAAAAATATTCATGCAAGCGGTGTCGCTGTTGTAAGCGATTCACCGGACATTGCCAATGCACGAATTGAATTTGAAAACGGATGTGTGGCTAATTTGACTGCAAGCCGCATTTCTATGAAGAAAATGCGGAAATCAAGATTTTTTCAGCGTGATGCTTACATTGCCGTTGACTTTCTTAAAAGAAAAACAGAAGTAATCCGGTTGAAAGAGTTAAACGGTGAAGCCGATCCATTGTCCGTAATAATTTATCTCGGAAAAAATAAAGGACAGAAAATAATCTATTTTGAAAACCCAAAAGTAGAAGAACATAATGCCATTAAATGCGAGCTTGAATCATTTGCAGAGGCTATTATTAAAAATACCGAACCTTTAGTTACAGCATCAGATGGGTTGAATGCTTTAAAAGTTGCGCACAAAATTCTTGAGCGCCTTCAGATAAGTTTGGAAGTTGGAAGTTAGAAGCGGAGGTTGGAAAGTGGAATTTAAAATTATGCATTCATTACTTCGTAAAAATTGGTATTCGTTGATGGTTATTTTACTGCTCACCGGTTGTAATATCATCAATCCTGCCGAACCTGTTCCGGGTTATATAAAAATTGAGAGATTTACAATTACGCCCACTCCGGAACTCGGAACCGATTCAAATAAAATAACTGATGTGTATGATTTTATTGATACTAAGTATCAGGGCTCCTATCCGCTGCCAGCTCAATTTCCGGTAATCGGATCGGGCAACCATCACATGATTTTTTATGCAGGTATTATAATCAATGGTATTTCTAACAACAGAATAGATTATCCATTTTATGAACCTTATGAGCAAACTGTCAATCTTGAACCGGGAAAAATCACAACCATCAATCCGGTAATAAAATATGCTGAGAATGTCGTGCATCCGTGGCTGGAAAATTTTGAAAATAATGGCAGTTCTCTTCTTAAAGATGCAAGCAGCCAAACAGGAATTATATTATTGCAACCCGGTGATCCGAATAATTTTGAAGGAATCAGCGGGGCGGTTTACCTTGACGCCTCACAAGTATATTTTAAACTCACCACAGATACAAGTTATATACTACCCACAGTAAATATTCCTGTTTATCTCGAAATGAATTATAAATGCAACAACTCTTTTCATGTCGGGTTAATTGCGATGACCACTTCGGGTCCGGTAACCGTGGCGGTTTTAACAATCAATCCAAAAGCATCATGGAACAAAATTTATGTTGAATTAGCATCGGTTCTCAATGCCTACACCGATGCTCATTATTTTAAAATTTTTTTTGATGCAACTAAAAATGCTGGGGTAACCAATGCGGAGTTTTATTTTGATAACTTCAAACTTTTGCATAACTGATTTATGAATAAGACAAAGCAGTTATTAAAGTATCTAATTGCGGATTTTATAGCTGCTTCCATTGCCTGGGCATTATTTTATGCTTATCGGAAACTGCATATTGAATCTGAAAAGTTCGGTTATACCATTCCGCTGCATATTGACAAAAAATTTTATTTCGGTGTTTTTGTAATTCCTTTTTTCTGGCTCACTCTTTATGCATTTGCCGGAACGTATAATAACATTTACAGGAAAGCGCGTTTAAAAGAATTGGGGCAAACCTTTTACCTTGCTTTTATTGGTGTGCTGGTGATTTTTTTTACGCTTTTGTTAGATGATGTCATTATTAATTATAAAAGTTATTACCAGATTTTTTTCGCTTTATTTATTTTGCAATTCGGAATTACTGCCACCTTTCGCTACATTCTTACTTCCACTACAGGAAGAAAAATAAAAACACGTAAGATTGGTTTTAACAGCCTGCTTATCGGAAGTAATCATAATGCATTGAAGCTATATCAGGAAATGGAAGCGCAACCTCTCAGCCAGGGTAACAAATTCATTGGTTTCATTCATGTGGATAATAATAATGGAAAATTGCTCGGTCCGCATCTTCCTCACTTTGGCGGAATAAAAGATCTTCGCCAAGCTATTAGTGATAAGTCAATTGAAGAAGTCATAATTGCCATCGAGTCATCAGAACACGAAAACATCGGAAACATTCTCAATGAGCTTGAAGACGTTAATGTAATCATCAAAATAATTCCTGATATGTATGATATCTTATCAGGGTCAGTAAAAATGACAGGTATTTTTGGCGCACCACTCATTGAAATTCATCCCTACCTGATGCCCGTTTGGCAGCATTATGTGAAACGTATGATAGACATCGCTGTGGCGCTGTTATTTATTATTATTTTTTCGCCTGTCTATTTAATAACTGCACTTATCATTAAGATGAGCAGCAAAGGCCCGGTATTTTTCCACCAGGAACGTATCGGCCAGCATGGCGTTCCATTTAATATTTATAAATTCAGATCTATGTTTGCCGATGCCGAAAAAGAAGGTACTCCTTTGCTGTCAAGCGCCAACGATGAACGGGTTACGCCTTTCGGCAAATGGATGCGCGCTGTCAGGCTTGATGAAATTCCGCAATTCTGGAATGTGCTTAAAGGCGACATGTCATTAGTAGGGCCTCGCCCCGAAAGGCAATACTTCATTGATCAGATCATGGACCTGGCGCCTCACTACCGTCATCTCCATAAAGTTCGTCCCGGCATCACTTCATGGGGACAAGTAAAGTACGGTTATGCCGAAAACGTAGAACAAATGGTTCATCGTCTTAAATATGATGTTATTTATATCGAAAACATGAGCCTCGCACTTGATTTAAAGATATTATTCTACACAGTAAGAACAATTATGAAAGGAAGCGGCAAATAACAATTTATTTTGGGAAAGAAAACCATTACTTTTTGGGAAAGAAAACCCGTACTTTAGGAAAGAAAACTCATACTTTAGGAAAGAAAAATCATACTTTAGGAAAGAAAATGGATACTTATAGCTATAAAAATCAGCATTTTAAGTCGAAAACCAGTGATTTCGAATAATTTTTAATCAAAAATCTTTAAAAAATGAAAATCTCAGTCATCGGATCAGGAACAATGGGCAACGGCATAGCCCATGTATTTGCTCATGCAGGATACCCTGTGGCGCTCATTGACATTTCGCAGCCCGCTTTAGACAAAGCGATAAAAACCATAACATCCAACCTTGACAGGCAAATAAATAAAGGCATCCTGAAACCGGAAGAAAAAGATATTATTCTGAAAAAAATTAAAACCAATACTTCGATTGCTGATGGTGTAAAAGAAGCTGACCTTGTGGTGGAAGCTGCCACAGAAAACACCGAATTGAAATTAAGCATTTTTCGTGAAATGGATAAATTTTGCAAACCAGAGGCCATTCTCGCTACTAACACTTCTTCCATTTCTATTACACAAATTGCTGCGGTTACCAAAAGGAGCGATAAAGTAATCGGCATGCACTTTATGAACCCCGTTCCGGTAATGAAATTAGTAGAAATTATCCGTGGATACAACACATCCGATGAAGTAACAAAAACAATTGTTGAGCTTTCAACTAAACTGGGAAAAATTCCTGTCGAAGTAAATGACTATCCCGGCTTTGTGGCAAACCGTATCCTGATGCCTATGATTAACGAAGCCATTTATGCGTTGCACGAAGGCGTTGCCGGTGTTTATGAAATTGATACCGTAATGAAACTTGGAATGGCGCACCCGATGGGTCCGTTACAACTGGCAGATTTCATCGGGCTTGACGTTTGCCTTTCTATTTTGAAAGTATTATATGATGGATTCGGAAATCCAAAATATGCTCCTTGTCCGCTGTTAGTAAATATGGTTACTTCAGGAAATCTTGGTAAAAAATCAGGTGCAGGATTTTACAACTATTCCGCAG
>JBDSOU010000265.1:0-15783 GCA_039914625.1 Bacteroidia bacterium
GAAATAAATACAGATTTCATGGACAAGGTATTAAAATTTGAAAGGTTGAAATTATAAAAAATTACAAATACAAGCAAAAGAGGTTGAAACATTCTTTTAAGATCGCTAAAAAAAATTAATCCTTTAAATTTTGAATAAGCATTTCTAAAATTATTTCTATCTTTCAACTCTTAATTTTTAAAAATCATTGAGAGCATTAGACAAACTGTTTCAATAAGAAAAATTTTGAAAAAAGAATTTGTAATTTCATTTTACTTTTTAGTTTTCTTTTTTACTTGCTGCATTAAAGTTTCAGCGCAAGATCAAAATGATATTGACCTGAGCAAACTCAAACACATTGGCATGGAGCAAGGTTTATCAAGCAATAAGGTGAATTGCATTTTCCAGGATAAGAAAGGTTTTATGTGGTTTGGGACTGATTACGGTTTGAATCGATATGACGGGTATAATTTTAAAGTGTTTTTGAAAAATGAGAATGATTCATTGTCGCTTTCCGACAATGATATTGAATGTTTGACACAGGATGCGAAAGGAAATATTTGGATTGGTACTCCGAAAGGATTGAATGTGATGGATTATAAAACAGAAAAAATTATTCCGTTTGTTGCGAAGAAAAATAAAACGGATTCTCTTTTTAAATATAAAATCACTGCACTTGCAGCCGATAGTGAAGGCAATGTTTGGATTGGAACACGAAATAAAGGACTTTTTAATTTTAATATTAATGACAATCAATCGCTGAAATATTTAAAAGCTGAAAATGATACTGGTACCAAGTATTATTTTAAAAGATGGTTAAATGTAGCTACCGAGGTGACTTGCATATCAATAGACCGTAATGGGAATGTTTGGGCTGGAAGTAGAACACATGGTGTTTTTCAAATTAACAAGAAAACCGGAAAAATGAATCGCATACCATTAAACGAAAAATTTCTAATCGAAAATGGAAACAATGTTCGGTTTCAAAGTAATAATAATGTAAATACAATTTTTGCTGATTCCCATAATGACATTTATATTGGGACGCAAAGTTCTAATACTCTTTACAATAATGATACAGATAAAATTTCTCATGCTGAAGTATTCTTTGGGAACTTAACAATCAAAAGAAGTGAGCAAAATGAAGCAATTGAAATCAAAGATTTAATTACCTGGGATTTTTTTTTCGGGATTAATGCGATTGTTGAATATAGCCCCAGGGTGTTATTATTATGCAGTTATGGAAATAAGCTTGTTACTTTAACTGTTGATTCTGCAAGTCAAAATATTTTTAGAAGCAATGAATTACAAAAGGGATTCAAAGCACAAATAAAACAGATTTTTAAAGACAATAAGGGAGGTTTTTGGTTTGCTACTGACAATGGAATTGAAACACTCAATTCAAATAAGTTTAAATTAAAAATGATAAATAGTAAAATTAATAAATGCAATTGCATAAATTCTTTACTTGAAGACAGAAATGACAACATTTGGGTAGGAAAAAGTGAATCAATTTTAATAATGGAAAAAAATAAAAACGAATTGATACCTGTAGTAGAAAAATCGGAACAAAACAAGGGCAGATTCAGTATTTGCCTTTCAGATTCAAATGAAATAATATACGGCACAAAATGGAAAGATATATTCTCATATAATCATAAATCAAATGAATATAAAATTGTTTTAAACCTCGGTAAAGAAAGTATACCGGGTGTAATGGATTTTAATTTCATACGAGCGTTTGGAGGAGGCAATGGAAGTCTTTGGGCTATTTCCGATAGCGGAATTGGAGAGATAAATTTTATCAGTGCGGGTATTAATTATTTAGTTCCGATTGATACAATAAAGGAAAATCATCAAGAGGTTTATACTGATGAGCATAAAGGTAATTTTTGGTTAATGAATTCATTTCAACAAATTATCAAATTGAATTATCTGGAGCGAGTGTATAAAATATTTGATATTAGGAATAAATGGAAACTTGACGAGGATGGCGTAAATGCTTTAGCACTCGATGAAAACGGAATATTATGGATAGCATCTGATAGCAAAGGTTTAGTTGCCTTCAATCCAATCAACCAAAAACTTTATCAGTTTACTTTGGCAAACGGATTACCTTCAAATGAAATTAAAGTTCTTGTTTTCTCCAATGATGAATTATGGTCAACATATCGAGATGGCATCTACAAATTTATTCCACCAAAGAACATTGATGATTCAACTCAAAAACCGATTATTAAAATTTACGGTACTAAAGACGGTTTGCCCAATATTGATTTTTCAACAGAAGCAATGATTAAAACTCATGACGGAAAAATTTTATTTGCTGCTGATACCACTTTAATTTCTTTTTACCCTGACAGTATTAAATCAAATGATTTCATTCCCCCTGTTGTTATCACATCAATGCAACTCAACAATAAAAATATTGATCCGGGAGATTCAACAAAAATTTTATTCAACAATATTATTTCAACTGACACCATTCACTTAAAGTATAACCAAAATAATTTATCATTAGAATTCGCAGCGCTTAATTATATTCATTCTGAAGAAAATGAATATGCTTACAAACTGGAAGGCGATGGTGCGGATACTGCATGGATTTATTGTAACAAAAGAAGATTCGTAAACTTTTCAAATCTTTCACCGGGTGAATATACTTTCCATGTCAAAGCTTGTAACAATGACGGACTCTGGAATGAAACAGGAACGCAACTTAAAATTTTTATTACTCCTCCTTATTGGCAAACTGCATGGTTTAAAATTTTATGTGCAATTGCTGTTGTATTAAGCGTGTTTGGAATATACAAATGGAGAACGCGTGCGTTGCGTGCTGACAAGAGAAAACTTCAACATAAAGTTGAAGAAAGAACGGCTGAAATCGCCAATCAAAAAATAGAATTGGAAAATTCTTTTCAAAACCTTGAGGTAATAAATAAAATTGGTTCCCGGATTACATCATCTCTTGATTTGAACGAAATATTTAACAAGTTATATGAGTATATCAACAGTGTGATGGACGCTTCAGGATTTACCATCTATGTTTTTAATCCAATTACAGGATGTTTGGAAGGCAAGCATAAAATAGGCATCTACCAGCATATTTCAAGAAATAGCATATCGGTCAATTCAGAAACGAGTTTCAGCGCTATGACATTTAATCTCGGAAAAGTGATATGGGTTAACGACTTTATGAACGAGTATAAAAATTACAATGAAAATATCACAAATTATTACAAAGCAAAATATATTGACAATAGCCACGATGGACCAATTATGAAGGCGTTTATAAACGTACCGTTTTTCTATAAGGAAAAGGTTATTGGAATTATAAATGTTTATAGCCTTAAAGAAAAAGCATATACAAACGGACATGTTCAGATTTTAGAATCCCTTGCTTCATTCATTGCAATAGCATTAAGTAATGCTGATTCATTTCATAAACTTGAAGCGAGTAATATTGAAATTAAAAACCAAAAATCGGAAATCGAAAAAGAAAAACAAAAATCCGATGAACTCCTTTTAAATATTCTTCCTGCCGAAGTAATGGAAGAACTAAAATCAACCGGCAAAACACAGGCGCGTAATTATGATCTGGTAACAGTTCTATTTGCCGATTTTAAAGACTTCACGCAAATCATTGAAGAAATGGCACCTGAAGAATTGGTTTCAGGAATTGATCATTACTTTGAAACATTCGATAAGATCATAGAAAAATATCCTATCGAAAAAATAAAAACTGTGGGCGATGCTTACATCTGTGCGGCAGGACTTCCGCAAATGAGTAGTAACAATCCGGTGATCATGATGGATGCTGCTTTTGAAATGGTGCAGGCAATTGAACAATTAAAACAAGAGAGAAAACAAGCAGGTAAAATTATTTTTGATGTTCGCATTGGTGCACATTCAGGTCCTTTAGTAGCGGGAGTAGTGGGAATAAAAAAATTCGCTTATGATATTTGGGGTGATACTGTAAACACAGCAGCACGAATGCAGCAGTATGGAGAACCGGGAAAAATTAATGTTTCAGGAACAACTTACGGATTGATTAAGCACCGTTATCAATGTGAACACCGGGGCAGGGTAGAGGTAAAACACAAAGGAGAAATTGATATGTATTTTGTTGAGAAAAAAAAATAATTTTTTTTGAAATCCCGATTTTTTCATCAAGATTGTTAGAAAAAAAGAAATTTCAGACTTAAACCGTAGAAGTACTTTTTGCTACCTGCGCTTTCATCCACTCAGTAGTTACAGAACTTGGCCGTTCAATGGAAACTCCCAAAGCACGATCCCACAGCAATGATGTAAGCACACCAATGGCTCTTGAAACTCCGAAAAGCACCGTGAAAAAATCATATTCCACCAATCCATAGTGCATCAATAAAATTCCTGAATGCGCATCCACATTGGGCCATGGATTTTTTATTTTACCTGTTGCTATTAAGATTTCAGGAGTTACTTCGTAAATCAATTGCACAATTTTGAACAACTCATCATCTGCAAGATTTTTCTTTGCAAACTCCTGTTGTGCAATATAGCGCGGATCGGTTTTACGCAATACAGCATGACCATAACCCGGCACCACCTTTCCTTCCGCCATGGTCTGTTTGATATATTCAGCTAACTGATCGCGGGTAGGAACACCGTTATATTTCTTTCTTAATTCTAAAATCCATCGTGCCACTTCCTGGGCTGCCAATCCATGCAGCGGACCGGCAAGGCCATTCATTCCTGCCGACAATGATAAATAAGCATCGCTCAAAGCAGAGCCGACAAGGTGCGTGGCATGTGCCGAAACATTTCCTCCTTCATGATCCACGTGAATAGTAAGATACAAACGCATCAGCGCTTTCATGTCTTCATTATCATAGCCCAGCATGTGAGAAAAGTTTGCACCCCAGTCCAACTTGGGATCCGGTTCAATATGTTCGCTGTTTTTGTATGTTTTCCGGTAAATGTATGATGCAACTCTCGGAAGGCGTGCTATAAGGTTCATCACATCTTCGTACATCGGGTCCCAATATTCTTTTTTATTAATCCCTTTGCGGTAAGCAGCGGCAAAATTTGATTCGGTCTGCATGGCGAGAATTGCCATGCTCAGCTGCGTCATCGGGTGCGTGCTCTTGGGGAGCATGTCAAGCATATCAAATACATGCTTTGGCACATGGCTTCTGCGCGCCCACTGATTGCTTACTTCATTCGCATCCTCTTCAGTAGGCAGTTCGCCCATAAGAAGCAAATAAAAAATTCCTTCCGGCAGGTTCTCCCCGCCTTTTCCTCTTGGCAGCTTTTTCCTGATCTCAGGTATAGAATATCCTCTGAAACGAATACCCTCTTCAGGATCAAGCTTTGAAGTTTCAGTCACCATTCCGATCATGCCTTTCATGCCCTGGTAAACCTGTTCAACAGTGTAGGTTCCGAGTACGTAGCTTCCGTGTTCTTTAACAAACTGCTTCACCTCATTAGCAAGCGGAAGCGCCTTTTTTGCAAATTTTTCTTTGATGTTGTCCATTGTAAAAAATTAAAATACCGATAAAGCTTATTTCAGGTTAGTAATAAATTTTCGGTTTGCGAAATTAATAATAAGTAAAACAATTTGCAAGGTGCCGTTTGCAGTTTATTAATAAAATAATGGATGATGTCAGTCGTTTCAGGTTGAAAAGTGGAAGTCAGCAGTTGGAAACCGGAATTTTTTTTCTAACATTGAACTTTGTAAAATGTTTTCACAGATCAAAAAAAGAATCAGACTAACTGAACCTTGCTGTTGTGATGATCATGTCTGTGGTTTTTATTTGTTTAATTGCAGACTTCAGGAAATCTGAACAAAACAAAACCATTCAATGAATTTAAAAGCATCCGGGTTTCTTTATATTTTGTCAGTTGTTTTTTATAACCAATCTTTAGTTGCTCAAAACGTTGAAAAAATTATTCAGCTCGACTCCATTACTGTTGAAGCAACCAAAAGAGGATTTGATGTAAAGGATTTTATTGACTGGGTGCAGCATGATACAACGTTTTATAAAGCTTTTAAGAACCTGCACTATTATCCTTTTAAGATCAGAAGTGAAATGACTGTTTACAGCAAATCAAAGGAAGAAAAAGGAACCATGCAGCGAAATGCGGTTCAGTATGTTGTGAACAGGAAAAGATGGATGGTGATTGAGGATGAAAAAGTTTCAGGTACTATTTATAAAAAGAAAAAGGAATATAATTATTACACAGTAGAATTATTGGATCATATTTTTTTCCGTTTGGATACCGTTACTGCGAGCAATAGTATTCATGACAAAGCGGATGCTGAAAATACAGATTCAAAAAACGGAAATTATACAGAAAAATTAAAAACACTCATGTTTAATCCGGGTGCGGAGGTTGGAGGTGTTCCGCTTATCGGAAATAAAATGGCAATTTTTAATGAGGACATGACAAAACATTATGAGTATAAAATTCTTGCTGACACTTTTAATGATTCTCTTCCCTGTTATGTGTTTTCCTGCAAAGCCAAACAATTGGATAGCATAAGAACTGATGGAAAAGCTGTAATAAAAAATTTAGAAACATGGTTTGATAAAAGAACTTTGAATGTTGTTGCAAGAAAAAGCACACTTGCCTACAGATCCATTTTTTTTGATTTTGATGTAAAGATGGATGTAAAGCTTGAAGAAATTAACGGAGCGCTTGTTCCTGTATTTATCAATTACAATGGCTTTTGGGACATTCCTTTCAGGAAGCCTGAGATTGTAGAATTTAAAATATGGTTTTCTGATTTTGATATTTCAAATTAGAGAAATAAAAAACTAAACCTTAAACTTTAAACCTTAAACTTTACTTTTGCACGCATGCACCATGAGGTAATTCACATCATTGATTTTGGCTCACAATTTACCCAGCTTATTGCCCGAAGAGTGCGCGAGCTGAATGTATATTGTAAAATTCATCCTTACAATCACTTGCCTGACCTGACAAGCGAAGTAAAGGGAATTATTTTTTCAGGAAGTCCTGCATCTGTGAGTGATAAGGCAGCACCTGTTATTGAAATCGAAAATTACCGAGGCAAGGTTCCTGTTCTCGGTATTTGTTACGGTGCGCAATTAATAGCCCAAAAAGGCGGTGGAATGGTAGTGCCATCTGAAACACGTGAATATGGCAGGGCAAAATTAAAAATTCAAAAAAATAATAGCATATTAAAAGGAATCGCTAATGACAGCCAGGTATGGATGTCTCATGCTGATACTATTAATGAAATACCGCAAAGTTTCGAAGTTATTGCTGAAACCGAATCCATAAAAATTGCAGCGTATCAAATCCAAAATGAAATTACTTATGGTTTGCAATTTCATCCTGAAGTGGTGCACACAACAGAAGGGAAAAAGATTCTTAAAAATTTTGTCATCACTATTTGTGGTTGCCACGGTGACTGGACTCCCGGTTCGTTTATTGACGAAACAGTGGATCAATTAAAAACGCAGCTTGGCAATGATAAAGTAATTCTTGGTTTGTCAGGAGGCGTGGATTCAGGTGTTGCAGCTACACTGCTGCACAAAGCAATCGGAAAAAATCTTTATTGTATTTTTATTGATAACGGCCTGTTGCGAAAAGATGAAGCACTGCAGGTTATAGAATCTTATCGTCACAATGGATTAAATATTATTTCTGTTGATGCATCGGAAAAGTTTTATTCTGAATTAAATGAAGTAACCGATCCTGAGAAAAAAAGAAAAGTAATAGGTAAAGTTTTCATTGATGTTTTTGATGAAAAGGCACATGAAATTAAAGGTGTGAAGTGGCTGGCACAGGGAACTATTTATCCTGATGTGATCGAGTCCGTTTCTGTGAATGGTCCTTCAGCAACAATTAAATCGCATCACAATGTTGGCGGCTTGCCTGAGAAAATGAAATTAAAAGTTGTGGAACCGTTAAAATCCTTATTTAAAGACGAAGTGCGATTGGTTGGAAAAGAGCTGGGAATGGATCCGGTATTGTTAAACCGCCATCCGTTTCCCGGACCCGGTCTTGGAATTCGTATAATCAGTGACGTTACAAAAGAAAAAGTAAAAATCATCCAGGAAGTGGATGCTATTTTTATTAATGGATTAAAAACTTCCGGGTTGTATAATTCGGTGTGGCAGGCAGGTTCTATACTGCTCCCTGTGCAATCGGTGGGCGTGATGGGCGATGAACGTACGTATGAAAATGTCGTTGCCCTCCGTGCAGTAAGTTCAACAGATGGCATGACAGCCGACTGGTGCCATTTGCCTTATGATTTTCTTGCAAACATTTCCAATGAAATTATTAATAATGTAAAAGGAGTGAATCGTGTTGTGTATGATATCAGTTCTAAACCTCCTGCAACGATAGAGTGGGAGTGAGGTAAATTGGAGCATAGAAGTTGAACGTTAGAAGGCAGAAGCCGCATCTTGAAAAATGGAGATTGGAATTTGATAATTGATCATGGGTCATTTGAATTTGGAATTTAAAATAATTAATCGGTCCATACAGCACAAAAAAATGTTTCGGTATATAGTTTTTTGCTTTTTTATTTCTGTTATGTTCTTTTCATGTAAAACCTCACAGGTGGCTCAAAAGGAAACCCCTAAGAAACCTGTAACAGTTCAGCCTTCACCAAAACCTGTTGAAGAGAAGACGGCAGAAAAGCCCAAAGCAGTAAAACAGATGAGCATTGCTCTTTTGATACCGCTCTATCTTGAACAGAATTTTGAAATTGATACAAGCACTACCGAAGTGGACATGGAACCACGTTCTTTACCCGCTTTATCATTTTATGAAGGTGCCAAACTTGCTGTGGATTCGCTCACCAGGACAGGCAGCAATATTAAGTTGGATGTTTTTGATATATCTCCCGATTCATCAGCCAAACACGCAATTGTTCTGAAATACCAATCGCTGAAAAATTACGATTTAGTATTTGCAACCTTCCCTTCTGCCCAGGCTGGTGTCGCAGGGGACGAAGCAAAACAGTTGGGGATTAAAATGGTACTGACTCAATCCGGCAATTCTGCTGTGCTTAAAGATAATTCCAGTGTAGTTCTTGCATCTCCCTCTACAATTATGCAATGCAGGTTGATGGCAGATTATATTACTGAGCAATATCATTATGCGAATTTTATGGTAATGGTCAGAAAAATAAAAAAGGAAAATGATCTTGGTGGTGTTTTTAAGAATGAAACAGACAGCCTGCTACAGCATAAATTTAATTCAGAAACAAAGACAACCACGGTTTATTATAATGATTACATAGCACCTGAATTATTAAAATTTTTATCGGCTGACAAAAGAAATGTTCTTTTCCTGCCATCCAGCGATGAATCGTATGTAGCATCTGTGCTCAATGCAATTGATACGCTGAAACAGAAAATAACAGTCGTAGGGCTGCCCACATGGGAAAATTTTGAAACCGTTCAATTCGGCAGGTTTCTGAATCTTGAAATTTATATTTTCAGCAGTTCGTACCTTGACTATGATCTTGCTGAAACAAAATATTTTCGCAAAAAATATATTGACCACTATAAAACAGATCCGTTGTTTAATGCCTACCAGGGATTTGCTCTTACAAACTATTTTTCAAAACTTTTTAATTCGTATGACAATAATTTTATTGATCATATAGCGGATGAATCACTCACTACCTCTTTCAAATTTGTCCGGGATGAAAAGGGAAATGGTTATGAAAATACTTTTATTTCTATTTTAAAGTATAGTGATTACCGGCTTTTGAAGGTGAATAAATAAAGGTAAGTAACAATTTTCAACGAGAGAATGGAACCTGGAGTTTAGAAAAAATTGGTTCTTAAAAAAATAACGCAGGGTGTATGCCCCACGTTATTTTCGGATTGAAAAACTGTATTAGCTTTTCAGTCAACTAACCTGTAAAACAAAATGGTAGGAGGCCCCTCTACTCCGGCACCCAGCATCAATGCTTTCAGCTCCGTTGAATTCATTCTTGCTTTTGCTTTTTCCATATCGGAAATGGCAAATACTATCGTTACCATATTCGGATCGTCTATGCCTCTGCTCAGGCTCCTGTCTATTAAACCATTTACCGCTCTCGATTCTTTGCCTTCATCTTCATATACTTTTAACCAGGCATCAAAGTCTTTTACGCGGTGCGATATCCTCACACGCAGATTCTGATCAATCACCGAAGAATCCATACGAATTACGTCATCATAGTTAACTGAGGGAGCACTAATTACCCCGGCTTTTTTCATCGCATCTTTAAGATCGGGTGATGCTGCAAATTCTTTTGCTTTTTCTACATCGGTGATAATGTCAGCCAAAAACACCATGTTGGAATCTTCCAATCCCCTGCCCAATCTGAAATGGGTGATGCCATAAGTCTGACGCATGGAATCATGTGCCATATATGCCACTCTCCATTTTTCAAAGTTTTTTACCTTGTGTTGAATCGCTAACACTTTGAACGAAGTAAAAGCGGGAGCGTCAGGCGCTGCCGCAGCTGTCTCCATAGCTGTAGTGTCTGCTGCCGGAGTTTCTGCTGTTTCTTTTCCGCTGTTGCCGCACGAAGCAAAGAATAACACAATTCCTGCCGTTAAAATTGATGAGATGTTTTTCATAGATTTTGTTTTAGTGAATTTTTCGGAAGCGAAAGTAGCCAAATATTTTAAATTGCAAATCACATCCTGTCAGGTAGTTTGGCAACAATCCTTTAATTATAAGAAAAAGAAAAGTTATAGTGCACCGCCAGCAACGTTGGTTTTCTTTTGTTCCATCTTTCTAGTTAACCCCGTGCATCAATTTACTGAGCCATTTGTAAATAACAAATAGTACAGCCGAAGCAATTGCGCTCATCACCACAAAAATGATAAAGAAACTGTACAGGTCGGTAATTTGCATTCCTAAAAATACGGGCCACTGATGAGGAATGCTCGCATCAACAAGAATTTTCATTTGATCTGCTGTCGCGGTAACTGAGCCGTTGAGAATTTCCTGGAGATTGTTAATTCCTTTTGAAGCAGCCTGTTGAAATTCAGCCGGACCGGGAGGATAGAGCGCACTTAAAATTCCGGTAAATTTATTTGCTGTTGCATTGGCAAGAAACCATGTACCCATAAGCAGCGATGAAAAACGAAGCGGTGCAAGTTTTGAAACCATACTCAGCCCGATGGGAGAGAGGCAAAGTTCTCCAAAAGTGTGCAGCAGATATAATGAGGTAAGCCACATCATGCTCACTTTTACTCCCGGTGCAACTCCATGTACTCCGAGCGCTATTACCACATAACCAAGAGAAAGAAACAATAATCCCATTGACATTTTAAGCGGTGAGGACGGCTCGCGGTTATTGTTTCCTAACTTAACCCACAGGGCAGCCATCAGAGGTGCCAATACAATAATAAATACCGGGTTAAAAGATTGAAACCACGAAGCAGGCATTTCCCATCCCAAGATACTCCGGTTGGTAGTTTCTTCGGCAAAGAAGGTTAGCGAAGCCCCCGCCTGTTCAAATGCCGACCAAAAGAAAATTACGAAAAAGCAAAGAATAAATATGACCCATATTCTGTCTTTTTCAATTTTTGTTAATGACTTATCAGAAATAATCAATCCGGGAACTGCAATAGCCATGCTAAAAATTAAAGCACCGAAATAATCAAAGTCGAGCAATGATTTAAAAGTAAAAAACAATCCCAGTAAAATAACGAGCCACATCATTAATTGCGGAGTATCAAATTTTGGAATATCCACAGCAGATTTTGCCTTACCCGCATCGCTGTCCACCACAATTACCTGCGGAAGGTTGGTTGATTTCTTGGGCATGCCTAATGGTTTTCCGTCAGGCGATAAAATGTATTTGTTTTTTAAAAGTTCAAACGTTATGATGCTTATTACCATTCCGGTTCCTGCTGCAAGAAAACCCCACCTGAAATCAGCAGGATTTCCGGTTTCGCCAAAGAAACCGCAAACAAGAGGAGCGAGAAAAGCGCCCAGGTTAATACCCATGTAAAATATTGTAAATGCTGCATCCACCCGTTTATCTGCCGGAGGATAAAGCTGCCCTACCATAGTGGAAATATTTGGTTTAAAGAATCCATTGCCAAAAATCAAAAAGGTAAGTCCTGCATACATAAGGAGGTTAGCCGTAGGATTTTCTCCTAATGGGCTGCTGCTGATCATAGAGCCGCTGAAGAAAAGAACAAACTGCCCAATTGCCATCATGATACCGCCTACCAAAATGGAACGCCTGTTGCCCCAGTATTTGTCCGAAATATAACCACCTAATAAAGGGGTTAAATAAACCAGCCCGGTATAACTGCCGTAAATGTTGGATGCAAGCGCTTTGTCAAAGAGCAAGGCTTTTGTCATGAACAATATAAACAGGGCGCGCATGCCATAATAGCTGAAGCGTTCCCACATTTCTGTCATAAACAGAATGTAAAGACCTTTTGGATGTGAAGTAGAATTGTTTGACATAGTCAGTTGTTAAGTTTAGTGTGCGCTAATGTACAGCATTTTCTTTTTCAAATACAAGAGAGGGAATCTTTCACATTTTAATGTGAACGTTTTTGGCTGACAATCATGGGTTTGGTTTCCGGTTTTTGAAAGCAAATAAAAAGCCGGTGCTTAAATCAGCACCGGCTCATCGTTATGAAGGCTTTTTTTATTGACTGTTAGTTATTGCATTCACTGAACTTTCAATCTTCCTGATTCCTGCTACATATTTTGAAATTGAAAGCAGTTCTTCCACTTTAGTTCTGAATTTAAACAATGCTGCGGGAGAACCGGTATTAAAATCAGTATAAGTTGTGGCTGCGTGCCTACCATCAAAGTAAGTGGTGATAACGATGGGGTGCTCCGGAATTCCGGGGGGTGTATTTCTCTCATTAAAAGTCATCATGTGATAAAGGACATTCAGATCAATGATCAGTTCATGCGGAACACGGAACCCCACTATTCCTTTAAATGCAACATTCGCCCTGCCTTCGTAGGTAATCCATCCGTTATTACCAACGGATACACTGTAGTTAGGAGCGGCTGTAAGCCCTGAATTGTGATCAATCTTAATTAATGTAAAGGGCTCCTGGGGGTAAATCATCTTTGCTCCGTTGGGGGTATTAACCTGTGAAACAGGAGTAATTAATTGTTCTTTTGCACAACCTGTGATAAACATAGCAGCACTGCAGGCTAAAGAGATTAAGAGGATGCTCTTACCATTTTTTGTATTTGATTTTAAAGTTTTCATTTTTATGATTTTTTAATTGTCAGATTTTTTTTGATTGTTTATGTTAAAAGTAACTGTAGTACTGCAGGAATAAAAGCGGCAATGAGCAGTTGGGTTGTATTACCTGCCATTTGTAAAATTTGGTGAGTAACAGGAAAGCAGAAGGCTCAAAATCTATTTTTTATAGAATTCCATCTCGCTGTCGTTGCAGTGTATTCCCGGACCCTTTTAAAGGTGCGCTAAAAGATTCCTCCAATAAAAACAGTGCAGTAAATAAATTGTAAAAAATAAACTGTGAATCTCCAATCCGTTTTTTTTATTTATCTTTAGGGCAGTTCTAAAAATTCACATTTCCCTCTCTTTTGGAGAGTGATTAAGGGTGAGGTTAATTATAAAAGCGAATTTTTAGAACGCCCTTTATTCAGAATTTTAAAAAAACTCTCATACAAATGCATTATATCAAACAAGTTGCTCTGTGCTTACTTTTTTATTTTTTAGCGGGAAATATTTATTCTCAAAACCCTTACGGTGAAAAAACATTCGGCACACAGAACAATGAGTCCTGTTTTTCATTCATCCACACAAGGGACAATGGCTATGCAATGTTGGGCAGCACTACCTCACCCAATGCCGGAAAGCTCGACATTTATTTAACCAAACTTGACAGCAACGAACATGTGGAATGGACAAAGATGTATGGCGGCATTGAGAACGAATCAGGCAATTGTGTGCGGCAAACCTTAGATGGCGGTTTTATTATTTGCGGAGATGAACAAAGCTGGGGTGCCGGCCTTGCAGATGCGTATCTTATTCGTACGGATTCACTCGGAAATATTTTGTGGAACAGAACTTATGGCGGTTCACACAATGATATATTAGTCAAAATTGAACTTACATCCGACAGCAACTATATTGCTGTAGGTTATACAGCTACTCCCCCCAATCACACAGGTGATATATTTGTTATAAAAGTGAATGATTCAGGCGATACGCTATGGACGCGCATCATAGGAGACACACTTTATTATGATGCGGCAACTAATTTGGTGGCCAATAACGATGGCGGATGTACAATATCCGGCAGGGTGACCAGCTATGGAGAGGGCTATCGTGATGTTATGCTCAGCAGGTTAGATGCAAATGGAAATATAATTTGGTTCCATACCTATGGCGGGCTGTATGTAGAGGAAGGAATGGCAGTTACGCATACGGATGATAACGGGTATGTTATTACAGGCGGCACAGAAACATTTTCTTCTAACGGTTATTTTGATGTTTATATGATGCGGATTGATAGCGTAGGAGATATTGTCTGGTCTAAAACCTATGGTGGTGACAAAATTGAGGCAACCTACTGCATCGTACCTGCCGATGATGGCGGCTTTGTTGTAACCGGGTTCACAGACAGCTGGGCGTATTTACACCTGCGTACAGGTAACCCGCTTTCTATTCTTGGTGATGACAGCTCACATGTGTTTCTTATGAAAGTGAATGCTTTTGGTGATACTGTTTGGGCGCGTGCAATAGGAGGGACCACACAAGATGAAGCGTATGCATTAATCAATGCTGCTGATGGCGGTTATATTGTTGGGGCGTATTCAAGCAGCTTTTCGGGCACGGACAGTTTAGATGCTTTTATTATTCATACGGATAGTCTTGGCAATAGCGGATGCCACTCTTATCCTGTAAGCCCGGATATTGGAAACCCGGCCACTATCCAAAATAATTATAATCCCGGCTTTACCTCAGGATTAGTAATAACAAATCCGCCAACGATACAGGATAGTGTAACTTTTCTTGAGAGTGACCCGTGCTTCGGAGTTTCAGTTGAAGAAAATAAAACTGTTCATGACGCTGTAAGTATATTTCCAAATCCATTCAGGACATCCGCTGTCATATTGTTACCTGAAAATTGGAAAACACCTGTCAATGTTACTATCTATGATGTACCCGGCAAAAAAATAAGGTCAGAAAATGTTTTACTATCAGGCAATGAAATCAAAATAGAAAGAAAAAATCTTCCGGAAGGAATTTATTTTATTGAAATCAGGACTTCGGAAAAATATATTGCAAGAATCAAAATTCTTATAGCCGGGAAGTATAATTAAACAACCTTGTTCCGCTTTTACTGATTGAACCCGAGACGGATTATTTCACCCTTTTCAAATTAATCTTTCCAACCGGGTTTACAACCAAAGGAACTTTTTCAATTGTAACGAGGCTTGTATCCAAGCCGAATGCTTTTTCTTCGGGCATTGCAAATAATTTCAGGAATGAATAAATATTTAAGGGAAATTGGTCATCTAATTTAAATACACCTCACCCGAAACACGACCCTCGACCAATGGAAGGCGGAAACTATTGAAGTGGAGACGGAAATGGTTTTATGTTGGGCGGAAATGATTGAAATGGAGGCGGGAACGGTTGAAGGGCAGTGCGGTAATGGTTGGATGGCAGTGCGGTAATGGTGTGATGGCACTGCGGTAATGATGTGAGGGCACTGCGGTAACGGTTGAAGGGGAGACGCGAACGCATTTTTGCAAGGGGGAAATCGATAATTTTAAATTATAACATTGATTTTGAACAATTTAACTTATAAAACAACA